>NZ_CP029186.1:300000-380000 GCF_003096035.1 Flavobacterium album
TATGCGGAATGGCTTACCGGCAAAGTAGCGTGCCATATCTTCGCAGTACCGGTCATCACCGCCATCGTTGCCACGAAGGTCGATCACCAGGTTTTTTATCCCCCGCCTGTTTAGCTCCCGGAATGTTTTGCGATAGAATTTCCTGTAATAGCTCCGCGGTTTTGTATCAAAATCGGCAATGGTTATCAATGCCGAACTTTCATTGGGGAACGTCAGGGTACACACCTCTTTCTTTTGGGAAGGTGCACCTGCTTTATCGAGCTGCCCATACGTAATGCCTTCAGTCATAATTGGGGCTTCAATATCAGAATACATAATAGCATAGGGCGGCTCCCATCCGTAAACTTTCCATACATAATAGGGGAATGATTCACATATTGCCCGTTCATCCAGAAAGTCAAGCTCTTTTCCACATTGTTTTTTCATTGCCGAATAAATCGTATCCATTGGCCTGCCATTTATACTGATGATCCTGCGGGAAGCATCTGCCTGAGAATTGCTGCTAAAGCTTTGAAGCGGATAATAGCCTCCATCCTTTTTTTGGATATTGAACGGGAAGAACAGCCCTCCGCGTGCAACATATTCCTCGCGATATTTCCACGGATAGGTACGCGTATGGGCATCGTTCATGAATACCAGCAACTGCTCGGTTTTCCGCCAGAATCCGAAATTTGAAAGGCTGTCAGGCAGGCCCGCTTTCATCTGCTTTACGAATATATCCCACTCTTCCCTGTTCCGGTAGTGATACGGATTGACATGCGAGTAGTTGATTCCGTACACCATGACATCGATATCATGTACCATCTGCTTTTTAGAAAGCATGTCCTGCGAAAACATCTTTTGTGCGGCGCCCAGCATCAGGATAACGGCTGCAAAAATTACTTTTATCATTTCAATATATCTTTGAGCTCCACGATTTCGAAAGTATTGTCGTATTTAATGAACTCACGCAGCATTGCTGTATGGCCTGCCCCCAGGATAACCATCACTTTGTCGTCTCCCGCATCGGTAAGCCTTTGCAAAAGCGAATACATATACAGATTGCGGCGGTACCATTCCGATACCAGGTAAGCGCCCGTGAAATTGCCGTTGCCACCACCCCTGTTAGCAATGCTTAGGTACCACCCAATGTTTTCATGATCTTCTTCGGGCTTGTTGTGTTCAAGGAGCAATTGGGTCAGCGTATATGTGGCTATCCTTTTGTTTTCGGTTGCTTCATACTTTTTCATCGCAGCATCGCTTTGTTGTATAAGTCCGTCCTGTTTTGCTTTTTTCATTTCGGCTATAAGGCTGTCGTACGGAAAAACGGTTTGGTTATAATCTATAGCGTACAATTTTTTATGGTTAAGTTTCTTAGCAGAACGTAAAGCCACCTGCACGATCTCGTCACCTTTTTTACTTATCAGGCTGTCGGCATCCCTGCTGTAAAACTTGTCGAGCGACGCCTGTTTTTCATAAGGCCATTCTACAAATATCTTGTCCGGTGAAAAGGCTTTTATTTTATTGGCTATGTTCTCAAGCTCTTTCTGGCTCTTTGGGGTCATTACATCAAAACTGTTGAACTGCGCAACATCGTGCCCGGGGTTCTCAAAATGAAATGTCCCTATCACAAGTATCTGTTTCTTTTTTGCCTGACCGTAAGAAAGGAAGGAAGAGGCAATCATAAGTAGTAATGCTAATTTTTTCATGACATTGGTTTTTTAATTCGGATCAAAAGTACAGGCGGTATCACGGCGGTTTTAAAACTTTTGACCAATGAACGGATTGAAGCCTACTAACCGTCATTGTTGGCGTCCTGAAAATCCGTCATCCTGTTTTGGGCGGTTCGTGTACGCAAAATGGCTATTGGTGTAAATAATTGATTTACCTTTATGGCTATGGATACTTTTGAGGAAAAATCCATCATTATGAGACAGAAGATCCCTTTTCATTACCATATATTGCTGTTCGTCGCCGTATTCCTGTTCTTTACCGGATGGGATATGGGTTCCAAAGCCGACCGCATGACTGACGAGCTCAGCATGTCTAGCCTGATATTTGGCTTCACGCATATATTTACTATATTCCTTATTTACCTGCTCAATTACTACTTCGTTTGTCCTTATCTTCTCAACCGGAAGCGGATATTGCTGTATGCTCTTTCGGTACCTGCCTCATTACTCCTTTTTGCCGGATTAAGGTATCTGATAGAGGAAGTTGTCGTTTACAGCATTATAGGAATGCACAATTACGCCCCTGAATCATTGCAACCCGGTTATTACATCAGGGATAATTTCTATTTCGGGCTGCCGTCGATATTGCTTTCGGTAATTGTATATCTTTCCTGGCAGGCACACGTGTACCGCATGAAAAACCAGTTGCTGGAGATCGAGAACCGGCATGCCCAGTTCGCATTGCTCAAATCGCAGGTGAGCCCGCACTTTTTATTCAATACGCTGAATTCTTTTTACAGCGAATGGGTAGAAAAAGACGAGGAAACCGCAGCCGACCTGCTGGTACTCTCCGACTTGTTGCGTTATATCATTACCGAAAGCGATAAAGAACAGGTGCCTTTAGAAAAGGAGTTACAGTTTATTGATGGTTATATCAGGCTACAGAAAAAACGGTTCGAGAACCAGATGTACCTTACTTATTCTGTAGAAGGCGATGCCGGAAACCAAACGATACTGCCTGCCGTAGTAATTCATTTCATAGAAAATGTATTCAAGCACGGGATTATTAATGATAACGAAAAACAGGCTTTGATACATATTACTATTTCCGGGGGAAGCCTTGAGATACGGACGAGAAATCATATACAACAGGGAGAGAATTATTCCTCTACAGGCATAGGGTTCAAAAACTTAAGTGACAGGCTGGGCTATGCGTATGGTGAAAATTTCAAGCTCGATAAAACCACCGAAAATGATATTTTTACAACCTATTTAAAGATTCCGCTCAAACAATCATGAAGCTAACCTGTATACTTGTAGATGACGAACCGCCTGCTATCCGCCTTCTTGAGAAGTATGTGGAGCGCATACCTTTTTTAGAAAAGCTTGCCGTGTTCAGCGATTCATTAAAGGCGCTGGAATTCCTGAATGCCACCAGCGTTGATGTGATCTTTCTTGATATCCAGATGCCACAGCTTACAGGGCTGCAGCTGTCTAAGATCCTTCCTGAAAGCACAAAGGTCATATTCACCACGGCCTATCCGGATTTTGCATTGGAGGGTTTCGACCTTAATGCTACCGATTACCTGCTGAAGCCTATTGCATTTGAAAGGTTTTATAAAGCGGTGTCGAAACTCAGCCCTGAAAATAAGACAGCCTCAGCACCCGTCTCCCCTGCTACGGATTATCTTTTCATCAAAACTGATGGCAAGAATAAGTTCTCCAAAATTTTCCTTGACGATATATTATATGTAGAAGCATTGCAAAATTATGTGAGCATCCATAAGGTAAATGATACTGTTATTACCCACAGTTCGCTGAAGAATATCCTCGACCTGCTGCCTGCTAACGATTTTATCCAGATACACCGCTCCTATGCCGTAGCCGTAAAGCAGATCGACACCACCGACAGCTTTTCTGTCTTCATAAAAAAGAAAGAGCTCCCGTTGGGTAATACCTACAAGGATGCTTTCTTTAAAAGAATCGGGGACGTATAGTTAAGAATCCGTTGGGATTTATACATAAACCTTTGCTAAAATTAAAAGCACAGCTTTTCGGGTTAGCCGGGCTTTAGTAAATTTAATATCCAATTATAAAACTAAAGCTATGAGCACAGTATCCTTCATGAAAGAATTAGGAGAGAAAATTTTAAGCGGCAATGCACAGACACCGGAGCAGGAGCACAAAAATGCAAGTGACCTGATGGCATTCGTAAAAAAACTGGGACTTACATACAAGAATATCCAGATATCAGCCACCGGCGGTAAAGTAGTCCTTGAAGGCGAAGTTGACACGCAGGCTGATGCCGAGAAGATCGGACTCGCTGTCGGAAATGTACAGGGTGTTGAATCGGTAGAGAATAAAATGCGCGTAACGGTTTCGGAACCGGAATCGCAATATTATACTGTAGTATCGGGAGATTCGTTGTCTAAAATTGCCGGCAAATATTATGGCGATGTACAGAAATACAATGTAATATTCGAAGCTAACAAACCCATGCTAAGCGACCCCAATAAAATATACCCGGGACAGGTTTTGAGGATCCCTGCACAGAAGTAATAGCTGACCTCTAAATAAAAATCCCACAGAAGCGGGATTTTTATTTAGAGTGTATAGCCGGCTGCGGAAGCCCCTTCTATAAATTTTTGCTTTAGGGATTCGAGTTTAGCTATTGCCACATTTACCTTTGGGCTTTGTGTCGCTATTGCATTATCAAAAGGTGCCGGTATATCATTAACGGCAGCCCCGGCAGCCGTAATAGCTGCAGCTATTTCATTGGCAAGGTTTGCGTCGGAAGCCCTCACAAGGCTATCCACTCCCGCGCCATCTTCCATTGGAAAAGTTTCTGACAGCGGTACAATTCCATAGTAAAGGTTTGAAATTCCTTCCAAAGCTTTTTTAATATCAGTCAGTGAATTATCGCTGAACTTTGAATGTTCTGTATAATCATTACCCGACACGAAAGGCTGCTGCAGGTGTTTCTGCGAAAGCTCAGAAGTGGCGAGAACCAGGCCCCGGAAAATGTTTTTTATAACCACATCATTATCCTGCTCAATAACTGCGTTAACCATATCCCCATAGATGATTGGTGATTCGTGTTCCCATCCAAACCAAAAAAACTGCATGTCTTTCAGCAGCGTACTATACACGCTTACTGCCAACTGGCCCCGCCGTCCCGCCCAGGACTCAGTACCAATCGAGTTGAAATCAAGGTAAGTGGCTTGTCCGGGAAGGTTTAGTGAAGGATCGGTATAATCCGCTCCCCAAAGCAAATATTCAAGGCTATGATAACCTCTGGTAACATTTTCCTGTCCGCCCTGCTGGTGCCATTGCTTTACAGTACCTTCTGATATCTGGGGATATGCAGAAGTCCCGGTAAAGATGGAAAATGTATAATCTTCATTTAAAGGCCATACATCGATGTATTGCAGTGTGGCGGAACTTCCTGCATAATCCCTGGCTGAAAGCGCTATTGGCAGTGTTTTCATATACTCACCCATAGCTGTGCGCCATTGGGACTGGCAGTTCGCAAACTGCTGTTCCCGTGTGTCAACATAGACATGAAGTGAAGTCAAAGAGCTTGATAAAGATAGAAAGCTGTAGTAGGCGCCATCATAGGTTCGTTCAGCTACATCAAGATAGTTATCTACGATTTCGCCTTTATTGACAATAGGATTGCCTGGATTTTCGGTATCGCCGGGGTTTTCCGGGTTGTTTGGATTCGCAGGATTGGTCACATCCGAGCTACTGTCACTGCACGCGGCCGCCAAAAAAGCCGCTAATAGCAGAACGTTGATTTTTTTCATTAATGTTGGTTTTTGCTGCAAAAAAACAATTTATTCCAATACTAAAGGAACTTGTTTCCCAAACTTTTCAACATTTCAACAAACACCGAAAGACACTAATACAATTTGTGTGAAAAGTCTTAAACGTGAATTCGCTTTATGCCACCAACTTTAATTATTAAGCATCTGCCACAACTTGTCTTTTAATTCGGTTAACCCCTGCTGGGCCACTGATGATATGAACATATACGGAATGCCTTTAAATTCTTTATCCAGCACCTGTTTCAGTTCAGCTTTCAGCTCGTCATCCAGCATATCGGATTTAGAAATGACAACCAACCTGTCTTTATCCAGCATTTCGGGATTATAGCGTCGGAGCTCATCCAGCAATATCTCGTATTGTTCTTTAATATCATCAGCATCAGCCGGGATAAGGAACAGCAGTGTCGAGTTCCTTTCGATATGGCGAAGGAAGTAGTGACCAAGCCCTTTGCCTTCGGCAGCGCCTTCTATGATTCCCGGTATATCTGCCATTACAAAGGATTGGTAATCCCTGTAGGCAACGATACCAAGGTTTGGTTTTAGTGTCGTGAACGGATAATCTGCGATCTTTGGCTTGGCAGATGTCAGTACCGAAAGCAATGTTGATTTGCCCGCATTCGGAAAGCCTACAAGGCCCACATCGGCAAGCACCTTCAACTCTAGCAGTACATCCTTTTCCTCGGCCGGCATACCCGGCTGGGAATACCTCGGGGTCTGGTTGGTCGAACTGCGGAAATGCCAGTTGCCCAGTCCGCCCTTGCCGCCTTTTACCAATATTTGCTTTTCACCGTCTTCGGTAATTTCAAAAAGCACCTCACCGGTTTCCTGGTCCTTTACCACAGTACCCAACGGCACCTCAATATATTTGTCCTCACCATCGGCACCGGTACTGCGTGCGCTTCCGCCATCGCCGCCATGGGTCGCCTTAATGTGGCGCGCGAACTTTAAGTGAAACAATGTCCAAAGGCTTTTATTGCCTACAAGGTACACATGCCCCCCACGGCCGCCGTCTCCGCCGTCCGGGCCACCTTTTTCAATAAATTTTTCCCTGTGTAAATGCGTAGATCCCTTACCCCCTTTTCCGGAGGATACATATATCTTTACATAATCTACAAAATTTCCTTCTGTCATTTTTTTAGTTTAAAGTTTAAAGTTTAAAGTTTAAAGTTGCCAATCAGCACTTTTAACTTCCCCTAAAACTTGTTTTTATTCTTACAGAAAATTTAAACTTTCAACGTTTAAACATTCAACTTATTCTTTTAAAGACCGTATTTTCACCTTATCGATCTTCACGCCGTCCATTTTTTCTACTTCCAGCTCAAACAGGTGCCATGCCAGTTTTTCGCCTTCTTTCGGGATGTAGGACAACTCGGTCATAATGAGGCCGCTTACGGTGGTCACTTCATAATCGTTGATCAGCTCATCCAGGTCGAAGTACGTCAGGAAGTCGTGCAGCGGATAATGCCCGTCTACCAGCCACGTGCCGTCTTCATTGGCTACCAGCTGGAATTCGTCATGATAAAAATCGGCCGCATCGCCCACGAGGGCTTCCAATATATCGTTCAGGGTTATTATCCCCTGGAAAATACCGTATTCATCTGTCACCAGGGCATAATGCACCTTGGTTTTTTTAAATATTTCCAATGCTTTATAGGCAGAGGTATGCTCAATCAGGTACACCGGTTCTTTTACAATGTCTTTCAGCCTGAAATCAGGCTTGTCAAAATTAGCAAAGATATCTTTCAGTAAGGCAATGCCTATCACGTCGTCCAGGCTTGTCCCTTCACATACAGGGTATACCGAGTGCAGCTCCTGCAGCATTATATCGCGTATGCCGGCATTATCAGATCCCGTAGAAAGATACGCCACCGATTTCCTGTGGGTCATAAGCGAGTTCACTTTCCTGTCACCGATATGGAAAACCCGCTCCATGATATCGTGCTCTATCTCCTGTACTTCACCGCCTTCGGTACCTTCTTTAATGATCGCCTTAATTTCCTCTTCCGTCACTTTCCCGTCAGCCGTTGGACGTATACTGAATATCTTCAGCAGGAAGTCGGTCGTAGTGGTCAGCATCCATATAAAAGGCGCTGTGATGATGGAAATATACTTCATCGGCAGTGCCATGGCTTTTGCAATGCTTTCGGGGTAATTGAGGCCTATCCTTTTTGGAAGCAGCTCACCAAGCACCAGCGAGAAGAAAGTCAGTATCACTACCACGATCCCAACAGAGATGTTCTCTGCATAAGGCTTCAGTACCGGGAATTGCTCTATGAAAACCCGTACGTCGTCAGTTACTTTGTCGCCGCTGTAAATACCGGTCAGGATACCGATGAGCGTTATGCCTATCTGTACCGTAGAGAGGAATTTGTTGGGCGAGTTGGCAAGGTCGAGCGCAGCCTGTGCGCTGGCATTACCCTTTTTAGCAGCCATTTCGAGGCGGTTCTTACGGGCAGAGATCAGTGCGATCTCGCTCATGGAGAACACGCCGTTAAGAATAATAAGAAATAATATTATGGCTATTTCCAATGGTGGAATTTTTAGTTAAGCGTATCGATCACTGTACTTAATCGATCTGTAATTTCAGCTATTTCGCCGATGCCGTCCACACCGTGGAATTTACCCTGTTTCCTGTAGTACTCCATCAGCGGCGCCGTCTTTTCATTGTACTCCTGGTAGCGGTTCCTTATAAGGTTTTCATCCTGGTCGTCCGGCCTGCCGCTGGTCTTGCCCCTTTCAAGCAGGCGCTGCACCAATACTTCATCATCGGCTTCAAGGCCAACAGTTGCATCTACCTTCCAGCCTTTCGATTCCAGAAAGGTGTCCAGCGCTTCTGCCTGTGCGATCGTACGCGGAAATCCGTCAAATAGGAATCCGGCAGTATCCGGATGTTTTTCGGCCTCATCCTGCAGCATTTTTATCGTAAGCTCATCCGGAACCAGGTCGCCTTTATCCATGTAAACCTTTGCCTGACGGCCAAGTTCGGTATTATTCTTCAGGTTGTAACGGAACACATCGCCTGTAGAAATATGTGTCAGGTTGTATTTTGTCTTTAAAAATTCGGCTTGTGTCCCTTTGCCTGCACCCGGCTTTCCGAATAGTACGATATTGATCATTGTAGTAGTTAGGTTGTGTTATGATTGTAATTGATAAATTTCAGGTAGGTTGCGCCCCAGCCCGTCGTAATCCAGGCCGTAGCCCACGATGAACTTATTGGGGATCTCGAAGCCAATGTAATCCAGCGCGATGTCTTTAGTATACGCTTCCGGCTTAAAGAACAGTGTGGCGATCTTCAGCTGCTTCACGTTCTGGCTTTCAAACATTTTTTTAAGCTCTACAATAGTATTGCCGGTGTCTACGATATCCTCGATAATGACTACACTTCTGCCTTCAAGGCTCTGGCTGAGGCCGATGAGTTGCTTTATCTCGCCGGTGCTTTCGGTACCTTCATAGGAAGCCAGCTTTACAAAGCTCACTTCGCAGGGGCCATCGTAATGTTTTACAAAGTCGGACACTACCATGAATGCACCATTGAGCACACCAATGAAGACCGGGGTTTCGTCTTTCAGGTCGGATTCCGCCTGTTTTGCCATCCGCATAACTACTGCATCAATATCTTCTGCAGTAATAAATGGCACAAAATGTTTGTCGTGAAGCTGTATCACCCTATTAATTTAATGATTTGGAATAATTTGCAAATATACTAATTCGCTGATAGCTGATAAATTATACGCCTGTAATTTGTAATATTTTTATGAATGTTAAATTACCGCTAATAGTCAAGGGTTTGGGAACGCAAATGGGTAAATTCGTTATGCATTGAATAACCGAATTACTTTTACCATGAAAACATCGTATATCACACTGGCACTTATTGCCCTGGCAACACTTGGCTCGTGCAAAAAAGACCGCGTTACCAAAGAAGAAAAGCAGGAGGCCAAAGCCGAAGGCAGCACTACTGTAAAAACAGCTATTGGCGACCTTACGCTGCCGGCCCCCTTTAGCACAGAATCGGCAACAAAAAAGAACAGCATGGCCGACTGGCCGGAAGGGCAGACACCAAAGGCCCCTGAAGGGTTTACCGTAACTAAATTTGCGGGAGACCTGAAGAATCCGCGCAACACTTATATCTCACCGAATGGGGATATTTTTGTAGCAGAATCGGGCACCAGTGGCAGCGCCGACCAGATCACGGTATTGCGCGATAAAGATAAAGACGGCACTTATGAAACACGCGCTGTTTTTGCTGAGGACCTGAACCAGAATTACGGGATGCTTATCCTGAAGAATTATTTTTACATTGCCAATACCGACGGGCTGTACCGCTATCCTTACAAAGATGGCGATATGAAACTGCAGGGCAAAGGTGAAAAAATTGTCGACCTGCCGGCAAAAGGATACAACAACCACTGGACCCGAAACCTCTTGACGAATGCCGATGGCTCTAAGATATACATCTCTGTAGGATCATCAAGCAACGTTGCTGAGCATGGGATGGATCACGAAGTACGCCGAGCCAATATCCTGGAAATAAACCCGGATGGCACCGGAGAGCGTGTTTTTGCCAGCGGACTTAGAAATCCTGTAGGCATGGACTGGAACCCTGCCAATAAGGAATTGTGGACAGCCGTTAACGAGCGCGATGAGCTGGGCGACGAGCTCGTACCCGATTATATAACCAGTGTAAAAGAAGGCGGTTTTTACGGATGGCCTTACTCTTACTATGGCAAGATAGAAGACCCCCGCATGAAGGGACAGGGTAAAGACCTTGTTACCAAAGCTATTGTGCCCGATGTTCCTGTAGGAAGCCATACTGCATCATTAGGGCTCGCTTTTTATACTAAAGATGCTTTTCCTGCGCAATATAAAAATGGCGCTTTTGTAGGGCAGCATGGCTCATGGAACCGCTCTATACTAAGCGGTTATAAAGTGATCTTTATACCGTTTAAAGACGGCAAACCGTCAGGGCCGCCGCAGGATTTCCTTACCGGTTTCATTGCCGATGAGAAAAAAGCGGAAGTCTGGGGACGCCCTGTGGATGTAACCGTGATGAATGATGGTTCGCTATTGGTGAATGATGATGCGGGGAATACGATTTGGAGAGTGAGTGCCTCAAAATAAATTCCAAAAGACAATTCCAAATAATAAAATTGAGCTGCATTTAACCACATAGGCACATAGGCTTTTTAGTGGAAATTTATATTTAAGGATTGCATAAGCATACATAGATGAAGCGTAGCTTCAAACTATGTGTGACTCTGTCTCCTTCAAGAACTATGAAACCTATGTATCTATGTGGTTAAATTATCTATCCTATTTGTTTAGCTTTATGCCATGCTAAAAAAACTACTGCTACTATTTTTTTTCTTTACTATAAATGCTTTTGCGCAACAACCTGCTGACAGCATTCCCGCAAAAAACACATTGCAGGAAGTTATAATTAGCAATTACCACGTCAACGACAGCCTGCTGAATGCACCTGCCTCTATTGGTGTATTGTCTGCTGCTCAGCTACAGCGGAATAACCTCTCGGATATTTCGCCGGTACTGAATACGCTGCCGGGCGTTTTCATGCAGTCGGGCGGCATCAATACCAACCGCATTTCCATTCGCGGCATCGGGGCACGAACGCCTTACGGCACTAATAAGATACGGGCATTTTATGGCAGTATTCCTTTGACATCAGGTGACAGCGAGACTACCATTGAAGACATCGACCTTGAGATTATCGACCAGGTGGAAGTCATTAAAGGGCCGCTTTCCAGCCTATATGGCGCGGGACTCGGTGGAGCTATTTTGCTTTCGCCAAAACTCGCAGCAGCATCGGGAAGCACCGGGCGGGTCAGCAGCACACATGGGTCGTTCGGATTGATGAAAAACACCATTGGCTACAGCCTTAATACCGAAACTGCCAGCCTGAACCTGAGTTACCATAAATTAGAAACGGGCGGCTACCGGGATAACAGCGCTTACAACCGTGAGGGCGTTACGCTTGCTGGCGAACTGTTTCGGAGAGAGAACAGCAAGCTTACGTACTTTGGGAACTATACCTATATGAAAGCCTTTATTCCGAGTTCTATTGATAAGGCAACTTTTGAGAATAATCCGAGGGCGGCAGCCTTTACATGGAACGCTTCCAAAGGATATGAACAATACGATTCGTATCTGGGCGGACTGGCGTATGACTGGAAGGCCACAAACTGGCTGAAGAATTCCACTTCGGTATTCGTAAACTTTAAGCAGAGTTATGAGCCCCGCCCTTTTGATATCCTTACGCAGGATACTAAAGCATGGGGAGCGCGCACGCATTTTTTCGGTGATTTTAAATTGAGGGAGATGAAGTCGCAGTTCATTGCCGGGCTGGAATATTTCAATGACGGATTTAAAGGCGGAACGTATGCCAACCTTTATCAAGACAACAACGGACAGGGTTCGCTCCAGGGCGACAGACTGACGGGTTCCGAACAAAAGCGCGACTTCATCAATGCGTTTGCGCAGCTGCGGGTACAGCTTTCGCGAAAGTTTGAAATGCAGGCCGGGCTGAATTACAACAAGACGCAGTTTGAATTGGATAACACTTTCCCTGCTGAGGCTACATCTTCCGAAAGCTACAGCTACAAAGGCATCTGGTCACCCCAGGTTTCGCTACTGTACAAGCCTTCGAAATGGCAGACGGTCTATGCCTCGGTGAGCCGCGGGTTTTCGCTTCCGGCTATTGAGGAAACATTGACCGCAAACGGTACCATCAACCCAAACATCAAACCCGAGAACGGCTATAACTTTGAAGTCGGAGGTAAATTTTACCTTTTGGATAAAAACCTCTATGCCGAAATTTCTTTATACAGGATGCAGATAAAAGACCTGCTTGTGGCACAGCGCGTGGGCAACGACCAGTATGTTGGTGTGAATGCGGGTGAGACATTGCACCAGGGCATTGAGGCATCCTTAAATTATAACTGGCAATTGGGAACCGACCTTGCTTTGCGTCCTTATGCTGCCGCTTCTATTGGGAAATATGAATTTAAGGAGTTCGTGAATAATGGTATTGATTATTCGGATAACAACCTGACGGGTGTTCCTAATAACAAGATCAATGCAGGCTTTACATTGCTTATCCCAAAAGGGCTTTACCTTTCTGCTGACTATTATTATGTGGACAGGCTCCCATTGAATGATGCTAATTCGCTTTATGCAGATGGATACAACCTGCTGAACGCGAAAGCGGGTTGGCGGCATGAGCTGTTCAAAGGGTTTCTGGCGCATATATCGGCAGGGGTGAATAATGCTACCGATACCCGCTATGCATCAATGGTGCTGGTTAATGCCACGGGGGTTAACGGAGCCTCGCCTCGGTATTATTATCCGGGGCTGCCGGTAAATTATTATGGGAATGTGTCGGTGAGTTATTCGTTTTAGTTTGTCATGCTGACGACGGAAGCATCTTTATCAAACAAAGATTCTTCACTCCGCAAGCTACGTTCAGAATGACAAGGCGTAAATTTTCGTATTTTCGTTTTCAAATCATCTCCCTTTGGACCAGCAGTTTTATAATAGCATCGTAAACAGCACCGCCCACCGCCCCATTCGCGATCTGCTTTCGGGACAGGTGCTGGACAACCCGGAATTGCTGCCCGACCTGCTGCACATTGCTTTCGACAAAAAAGATAATAGCTACCACAAGGCCTGCTGGATTCTGGAACTGGTGATGGAAGCAAAGATTGAATGGCTGGCCCCACACCTTGATGATTTTTGCATTATGCTTTCAACCTACACGCATGAGGGTGCAATACGTTCGATCTCCAAGATCTGCCTGTTTGCGGTAACCCGGCATCAAAAACAGCATCTCCTTTCTGCAAAGCATTCTGAACAGATAACAGAAGCCTGCTTTGACTGGCTCATCGACCCGAATGGGAAAGTCGCTGCGAAAGCATACGCTATGAGGGCGCTTTTCCTTATCGGCAAAAAAGAGGACTGGATATACCCGGAATTGCAACGGATACTTTCGGAAGATTCGGTGAAGCATACGGCGGCTTATAAAGGTGCTGCGAAGGATATTTTGAGGAGGATAACACTTTAGTTATTACTTCTCGTCAGACTTTGCAGTGCAACGTCTCTACAACGGTGTTCATCATATTCCTTATTGATACGACACAGAGTGGTGTAATGCAACATCTGACAATCTTATTGAAGATAAAATCTTATCTTCGGCACGATGAAACCTATTGACGACATTCCGCAACCAAAACAAAGCCTGCTCTTCAGGATAACTACCAACCTTACCTTTTGGGTACTGATCGCGATACTTGCAGGCATATTGCTCGGGCATTTTTATCCGGCCACGGCTGTGAAAATGGAAATTATCGGCACCTGGTTCGTGAAGGTCATCAAGGTATTCATTGCGCCTATCATTTTCCTGACGATCGTTTTGGGTATTGCCGGTATGGGCGACCTTAAAAAGGTGGGACGGATCGGGTTGAAATCGCTTATTTATTTTGAAGTAGTTACCACGTTTGCATTAGCTATTGGCGTTACGGTCGCTTATTTTATGGAGCCGGGAAAAATTGACAAAGCCGGGCTGAATATGCAGAACCCGTCAAAATACACCCAGGACGCAAAAGCTTTCAGCTGGCTGCAGTTTTTTCTGGACAATATTACACTACAAGTGTTGCTCGCTGCGATAATCGTTGGTGTTGCGCTCAATTATTATAAAAAGCGGGAACAGGCTATCGGCGTTTTATATACCTGCTCGAAATATGTATTTCTGGCGTTAAAATGGGTAATGTACCTTGCGCCACTCGGGACATTCGGCGGAATGGCGTTTACCGTGGGTAAATTCGGGCTGCACACGCTGATCCCGTTAGGCAAACTGATGCTGACAGTTTATATTACCATGGCAATATTCATTTTTGTGGTACTGGGCAGCATCATGAAGTATTACAAACAGAATATTTTTACGTTCATAAAGTACATAAGGGCTGAGCTACTTATTGTTTTAGGCACGTCATCATCTGAAAGTGCGTTGCCCAACCTGATGGAAAAGCTCGAAAAGATGGGCTGCAGCAAATCGGTTGTCGGGTTGGTGGTGCCTACGGGCTATTCGTTCAACCTGGATGGAACTTCGATCTATCTTTCGATGGCCGTGATATTCCTGGCGCAGCTTTATAATGTACACCTGACTTTTGGGGAAATAGTTACTGTAATAGGCTTGCTGATGCTGACCTCCAAAGGTGCGGCGGGTGTGACGGGAAGCGGATTTATCGTACTGGCTTCTACATTGACAGCTATTCACAAGATCCCTGTAGAGGGGCTGGCGTTCCTTTTGGGTGTGGATAAGTTTATGAGCGAGGCACGGGCGATTACCAATTTTATTGGGAATGGGGTAGCGACTATTGTTATTTCTAAATCGGAAGGGGAGTTTGTAGATGTGGATAAACCGATAGTGGAGGCTGATTAAAATGGAACGCGGATGACGCGGATCGAGCGGATGACCGCGGATTTTTCCAAAGAAAAAGATCATTCATGACTACAAAAGGCACGAGTGTAGCTACTCCTTCTCCTTTGAAGAGGGCTGGGGTGAGGCCTCATCTTCGCTATCGTAGTTGAAGTTTCGCAATTTTGGTGCGCCGAAGAATGTGACTGCGACTACACCTAAGGTAAGGCAACCGCCGACTACAACGGCACGCACCGTACCCAGCCAGTGCGCCATGACACCGCTTTCGAAATCGCCCAACTCGTTGCTGGAGCTTACAAAAATGGTGTTTACCGAGGCTACACGCCCGCGCATATGATCGGGCGTAACAAGTTGTAATATCGTACTGCGGATGACTACGCTGACAGCATCGAACATACCTGATAAAAGCAGCATGGCAAAGGACAATATAAAATTGGTAGAAAGCCCGAAGCCAATGATACAGAGCGCAAAGCCGGTTACTGCGATAAATAATTTTCTTCCCGGATAGGTCTTTAACGGCAGGAATGCCAAAAGGCCAAGTGTGAGCAACGCCCCTATTCCCGGCGCAGAACGCAGCAGACCGAAACCAACCTCATCTACATGCAATATCTCTTTTTGGTACACCGGCAGCAGGGCGACCGCACCACCAAACAGCACGGAGAACATGTCCAGCATTTGCGCCCCGAAAAGGGCCGGCGTTTTGACAACAAATTTTATACCCTGCGAAAGGCTTTGAAGAAAGGGTTCTTTCTCCTGCTTGAGGATAGGCTTGCGCTTAATAGCAAGCATTGGAAAAAGGAGCAGTACCTGTATAACGATAACAGCAAACATACCGTTGACTATACCGTTCATGGCTATCATAAGCCCGCCTGCCAATGGGCCGAGCATAGCGCCTGTTTGCCAGGCCATGCTGCTCCAGCTTGTGCCGTTGGGAAAATGTTCCCTGGGAACCACAAGCCCGAACAATGAGAACATAGAAGGCCCCATGAAAGTGCGTATTATTCCCCCGCAAAAAACGAAGAAATAAATGAGGTATAGCACGGTGTGCATGCCCAATTCGGCAAAAGCGTAAGAGGTGGTCAGCGTGAACAGGCAGGTACCGGTTATGATGTAGCTCGTAATACAGAACAGCACCATCTTGCGCTTTTCGCTAAGGTCGACAAAGTGGCCGGCAAACAGCGAACAGCCTATGGCAGGTATTACCTCGGCAAGGCCAACGAAACCGAGTGCCAGCTTATCATTGGTAATGTGGTACACCCAATAATAAATGATGGTAGACTGCATGTTAAGGGTAAAAATGAGCCCGAAGCGCACAGTGAGAAACAAGCGGAATTCCTTTAGCCTTAGCGCAGGATTTTTGCCAAAAAATCCTTTTTCCGTAACCTCTTCCAATTTATGATGCTTTATTTTTTATTAGTTTCAAAGGTCTTGTTTTACTACAAAGGCAGTAGGTTTTGGATAAATAATCTTAATTTAAACTCACAGTGCATCGCGACCTGCCTATCGGCAGACACGCTGCGCCCGATGCGACAAACGTTAACGACTGACAAAACATAAATGACATACTGCTTTCAAAAAACTGTGGCTGCGACCTGCCTTTGCCGGCATGCAGGCTGAAAACTAAAAAAACCTACCCTCCATTACGAAGCCTGTCGAGTAGTGTCCGTATATTCACCGTTGCAAAACCGGAACTGTGGTCGGAATGGCCGTACGGGAGTATCAGCTCTCCGTTATGGATCACCGACCCGCAGGAATAAACAACATTCGGCACATAGCCTTCGCGCTCGTCCGGGTTCGGCACTATGAGCGGGTCGCGCAGCCTGCCAATCTCTATAGACGGGTCATGTATGTCCAGCAGCGACGCCCCAATTGTGTAGCGGCGCATTGGTCCCACGGCATGTGTTATTACGAGCCATCCGTATTCGGTTTCTATAGGTGAGCCGCAGTTGCCTATCTGCACAAATTCAAAATGGTATTCAGGCCCCTGTATCTTGATAGGGTTTTCCCATTCGTTGATATTGTCGGAATACATCAGGTAGTTGTTCCAGCCATCAATCCGGGAAAGCATGGCATACTTGCCGTTGATCTTACGGGGAAACAGCGCCAGATTTTTGTTCTTGGCCCCTGTCCCATTGAGCGGGCTGGTCTTGAATTCGTAAAAATCGGTGGTCTTCAGCAGCTTTGGCATGATGTGCACGCCATCATAGGCCGTATAGGTGGCATAATAAACCGCCTTGCCATTATCATCGGTAAATTTTACAAAGCGGGCATCCTCGATACCTTTCGACTCAAAGTCGGATATCGGGAAAATCACGCGATCGCTGATATCAGTATCTTTTGAAAAACTTATCCTCCTGTAGCTGTCGGAAAGCGCCAGCAGAAGGTTATATTGCCTTATGACAACGGGATCATCTGTTTTTTGGCGGGCTTCGAGCACTACCTTTTTAAGCTGCTCATAGTCGAAACGGTCTTCAAGCTGGTTTGTGACCATTTCCAGGAATCCGCCATTTATATCGGCCTCCTGCGCTTTTTTAAGGAAAAGGCGTTTATGGTAGATGATGTTGTGTATCTTGTCGGCCTCATCGATATAGTTCCCCGCAGGCATTACTATAATATCATTGTTCCTGTCGATCATCGCCCGGCGGAACACCACTGAGGACACGTGTCCCTCGCCCACCGCACGGAAGCTGATGATAACGCGCAGCTGCCCTTCCTCAAGATTGGACTGGTCAGGGTCCGGCACTATGGACGGGTTAAAGAAGGCTGCCGATTCGATGGAATACTCATGGGTAAAATAGGATCCGATCAGCAGCTTTGTGTAATCGTCAAGCTTTTCGAAGTCGCCACCTGCCATGGCAATATATCTCTTTACGCGCTCGCAATGGCGGAAAAGTTTTTTTGTGATGCTCCTGTGCCTTTTCGAAAAATCCTGCAACAGGGGCGAAATCAGGCCGAAGGTTTCTTCTTTATCAAGAGCCAGTATTTTTTTCAGCAGTTCGACAGCCCTTTCTTCACCATTGAAAAAAAAGCGTGCGATCACGCGTCGTGTATCGGGAAGTACTTTTGCCGGTTTTCTTTCTACGGTTAATCTCATACGTAAACATTTGTATCCGCAGGTGCGGATTAGTGAACCTCTAAAATACGCATAATTTCAAATACGGAAAGCTTGAAAATGCTAAAATTATCGTAAAAATACTACAAAGGAAATGTGTGCGTTTTTGCAGCGCACCTACCTGTGGCAGGCAGGTTCATAACCCGGTTTTTATACCACATGTGACTTAATTTTTAGTAATAAATAGTATCTTTGGCATTGAAACAACAACACAACAATGAACTATTTTTCTTCTGATTTTAAACTGGGGATACTGGGCGGCGGCCAGCTTGGCAAGATGCTGCTGACGGAGACCCGGAAATTCGACATACAGACGTATGTGCTCGACCCGAGCGATGAGGCGCCGTGCAAAATTGGCTGCAACCAATTCTTTAAAGGCGACCTTATGGATTATGACACCGTGTACAACTTTGGCAAGCAGGTAGACGTGCTGACCTTTGAAATAGAGCATGTAAACGTTACCGCCCTCGAAAAGCTGGAGGCGGAAGGCATACAGGTGTACCCATCGCCAAAGACGCTGAACCTCATCCAGAACAAAGGGACACAGAAGGATTTTTATGCTCATCATAAAATCCCTACTGCCGATTACCGCAGGTTTGAAACGCTGGCCGAACTTATACGAGCTGTCGAAGAAAAGCATATTATAATGCCTTTTGTATGGAAAAGCACCGAAGGCGGGTACGATGGCATGGGCGTTAAAGTAGTCCGCAATGCTGAAACTTTGGAGAGCCTGCCGGATGTGCAATGCATTGCCGAGGCGATGGTGCCCTTTAAAAATGAGTTGGCGGTTATCGTGGCACGCAACCCGTCGGGAGAGATAAAAACGTACCCGGTGGTGGAAATGGAATTCCATCCAGAGGCCAACCAGGTGGAGTATGTGATATGCCCGGCACGGATAGACCATGTAGTGTCTGAAAAAGCACGTGCTATTGCATTGAAGGTATCAGAGCATTTCGACCATGTGGGATTGCTGGCCGTAGAAATGTTCCAGACCATAGACGATGAAATTTTAGTAAATGAAGTTGCCCCACGTCCACATAACAGCGGGCATTATTCTATTGAAGCAAGCTACACATCGCAATTCGAGCAACACTTACGCGCAATACTCGACCTGCCGTTGGGCAATACTGATAGCAAGGCCGCCGGGATCATGGTGAACCTTGTGGGCGAGGAAGGCTACAGCGGGAACGTAGTGTATGAGAACATTGACAAGATAATGAAGCTGGACGGCGTTACACCCCACATATACGGTAAGAAACAAACAAGGCCGTTCCGCAAAATGGGGCATGTGACGATAGTGAACAAAGATATTGAGCAGGCAAGGAGAATTGCTGAGGAAGTAAAGAATACAATTAGAGTTATAGCATAAATTGTTCCGGGTTTGGAGTTTTGGGTTCAGAGTTAACCCGGAACCCTAAACCCGGAACCCTAAACCTGAAGTTATGAAAGTAGCAGTGATAATGGGCAGCATATCGGATATGCCGGTAATGCAGGATGCCATAGATATATTGAAGGAATTCGGGATTACAACGGAGATCGATATTGTATCGGCGCACCGTACGCCGGAGAAATTGTTTGAATTTAGTAAAGATGCACATATAAAAGGTATTTCGGTTATTATTGCCGGAGCCGGTGGTGCAGCGCATTTGCCGGGAATGGTGGCCTCTATGAGTCCGCTGCCTGTGATTGGTGTACCGGTAAAATCCAGCAACTCCATTGATGGTTGGGACAGCGTTTTATCTATACTGCAAATGCCGGGCGGCGTTCCTGTAGCTACCGTGGCTTTAAATGGCGCGAAAAATGCAGGGATACTTGCCGCACAGATAATAGGCAGCCACGACAAGATCGTGCAGGCAAAAATGATAGCATACAAATTAAGCCTGAAAGAAGCGGTGAATAAGGCTTCGGAGGGATTGAGGAATAAGGAATAGTTTTTGTAAAAGATAAGCTATGGATATAAATGCTGCAAAAATAGAGTTGATACAAATTGTCCTTGACCTGGATGATGCTGAACTTATTGTAAAAGCAATTCAATTTCTCAAAAATGAGCAGACTGACTTCTATGACGAATTGTCGGAGGATGAAAAGCTTGAAATACAATACGGACTTGAACAACTTGACAGGGGTGAAAGGATTTCGTGGGAGGATTTCAAAGAGAGACGGCTTAAAAAGTAACATTACAAGAATCGATAAAAAAATTCAATCAGAAAAGAGATCCGTAAATACTACGGGCAAATATAACCATGAACTTACTCACACAAAAATTTACCACAAAACACGATACCGCACCATTTAGTGGGATAAAGACCGAAGATTTCATGCCTGCTTTTAAAGAAGGAATTGAAATTGCGCGCAAGGAAATTGATGCTATTGTTGCTAACCCTGAGGAGCCGACTTTCGAGAACACCATTGAAGCCATGTCATTCGGCGGCGAGGTTCTGGAACGTACCTCATCGATATTCTTTAACCTACATTCGGCGGAAACCAATGATGAGATACAAAAGATCGCGATGGAAGTGTCGCCCCTGCTCTCGGAATTCGGCAATGACGTTCGCCTGAACAAAGAGTTGTTTGAGCGTGTAAAAGCTGTTTATGACAAAAGGGATTTGCTGAACCTTACACCGGAACAAACCACTTTGCTCGAAAAGAAATACAAAGGCTTTTCGCGCAATGGCGCCAACCTTGCGGAAGACAAGAAAACACGACTTCGTGAGATTGACAAGGAGCTTTCCCGGCTTAGCCTGCATTTTGGAGAAAATGTTTTAGCGGAAACCAATGCCTACCAACTGTATATTACCGACGAAAAAGACCTGTCCGGACTACCGGAAGGGACAATAGAAGCCGCCCGCGAGCTGGCTATGAGCCTTGAAAAAGAGGGCTGGGTATTCACGCTGGATTACCCGAGCTACGTACCCTTCATGACCTATGCCGATAACCGTGAACTGCGTAAGGAACTGGCAATTGCTTTTGGAGCAAAGGCTTTTCAGGGGAATGAGTTTGACAACCGTGAGATTGTTTTAAAGATAGCGCAACTGCGCCATGAGCGTGCCAACCTTTTGGGTTATAAATCGCATGCTGATTTTGTATTGGAAGAGCGCATGGCCGAAAGCCCGGAGAAAGTGAAGTCGTTCCTGCAGGACCTGTTAGCCAAAGCGAAGCCTGCAGCCGAAAGGGAATTTGCCGAACTGACCGCTTTCGCAAAAGAAACAGACGGGCTTGACCACCTTGAGAAGTGGGATGGCGCTTACTATTCTGAAAAACTAAAGCAAAAGCTCTTCAATCTTGATGATGAGAAGCTGAAACCGTATTTTAAGCTGGAAAATGTACTGAACGGCGCGTTTACCATTGCCGGAAAACTGTACGGATTGAAGTTTGACGAAGTAAAGGACATTGACACCTACCATAAGGACGTTACAACTTACGAAGTAAGAGATGAAAATGGAAACCTTGTCGCGATTTTCTACGCCGATTTCTTTCCAAGAAAAGGGAAACGCAACGGCGCGTGGATGACCTCGTTTAAGTCGCAGTACGTAAAGGACGGCGTGAACGAAAGGCCGCATGTTTCGATCGTGTGCAACTTTACCAAGCCTACAGAAACTAAGCCGTCGCTGCTCACATTTAATGAAGTGACAACGCTGTTCCATGAATTTGGGCACGCGCTGCACGGCATGCTGGCCGATACAGTCTACCCGAGCCTTTCTGGCACTAGTGTATATTGGGATTTTGTGGAGCTGCCAAGCCAGGTGATGGAAAACTGGTGCTATGAGCCGGAAGCATTGGCCTTTTTTGCACATCACTACCAGACCGGCGAGATGATCCCTATGGAATACATCAACAAAATAAAAGAGAGTGCAAGTTTCCAGGAAGGCATGGCTACAATGCGCCAGCTGAGCTTCGGCTTGCTGGACATGGGATGGCACAGCGCCGACCCAAGTGGCATAACCGACCTGAAAGCCTTTGAAACGGAGCAATTCGCCACAACGCAATTGTATCCCGATGTAAAGGAAAATGCCATGAGCACGGCGTTCTCGCATATCTTCCAGGGCGGGTATTCGTCCGGATACTACAGTTACAAGTGGGCGGAGGTACTGGATGCAGATGCTTTTGAGCTCTTCCTCGAAAGAGGTATTTTTGATAAAGAGACCGCGATGAGCTTTAAAAATAACGTACTTTCTAAAGGCGGCACAGAGCACCCAATGCTTTTATACAAGCGCTTCCGCGGGCACGAACCAAAGCCTGACGCATTGCTGAAAAGGGCGGGGCTTCTTTAGATTGTTGGACTGTTAGATCATTGGATTTTTAGATATTGGAAACCCCGGAGTTTATGGCTTCGGGGTTTTGTTTTAGTCTTTTAGAATATAATATGCAAGCCATCCTATAGTATAAGTTACATCCTGATTCATAAATTTAGGGTCGGGATCATCACCTTCTTCATTTAATTTTCTTTTACCTGGACAAAAAGGCCAAGATCCCGTGCAATATGTATGGCAAAATCCTATTGTATGCATATATTCATGACATATATTGACAGCCAGGGCTTGAGCAAAAGAAAGATCTGGCATATTATCCTTTATGTTTTCGTACCATGCATATGTCGTAGATGAACCCGGGCTTGTTTCTCCTAAAGAGCTTCCACTTCTTTCAAGTATTAATTTAATTGCCACTTCAGGCTTTGAAAACAATTTGTCTAGTACCTGGTTACCTGATATCCTTCCATTTATAGTTTGAATATTTCTGCAACCATCACAATAGCTTTTACAGTCAAAAGACAATTTGCTTACCTGATATTGAAATTCCTGAGAATTAAAAATAACATTGACTAATCTAAATGCCTCTTCTGCATCTTTTTTGAATCGAGGATCAAATAGCTTTGAGTCAGGATCATACTTTATAATGATACTCCTTGGGGTGGCATATGATAACCCCACAACAAAAAATAAAAATAAAAATTTCATAAACTAATCTTTTAAGTTATTTATAATTACGTATTAAACCGGGTAATAAAGATATACTGAAAAATCATCTTCACACCAAGTGTTTTTACCTGTTTTTCAGCAAAGTAAAAAACAGGTAAAAATACGCAATAAATAACTTTCATTTATTTTTGAAAGTTTAAAAATAAACTATATCTTTGAGCTATGGAATTCAGTGAAGCAAAAAATAAGTTCGTACAAACCTGGGGGGCATTGGGTTCCCAGTGGGGCATCAACAAGACGATGGCGCAGATACACGCCCTGCTGATGGTAGCTCCCGAACCGCTATCTATGGAAGATGTGATGGAAGAGCTCCAGATATCCCGCGGCAATGCCAGCATGAACCTTCGTGCGCTTATGGACTGGGGTATTGTATATAAGGAGTACAAGCAGGGTGAGCGCAAGGAGTTCTTTACCGCCGAAAAGGATCTTGACGAACTGGCAGTGAAGATAGCACAGGAGCGCAGCAAACGTGAAATAAAGCCTGCGCTGAAAGTACTTAAAGACGTTTCGACAGCGGTAAAAGAGAACAAATCGGCTGAAGCGAAGCATTTCACAGAGCAGACGACCAAGCTGTACGACTTTGTGCTGAAAGCTGACAATATGCTCGAAAAAGCGACCGAAATGAAGGACAACTGGCTGGGAAGCCTTATCCTAAAAATCATGAGGTAAAAAAATTTAAATCAATGTTTCATTTTTTTCTGAAACTTTAAAATTTATAGTATATGAAAAATATAAATTATATGAATTATGCAATGGTGGGTATCCCATTGTTCCTCATAGGAGTAGGATGGCTGATTAATCCTGATATGATAATTTCCGGGTTACTTTTCACCATAGTGACCGACGCTTTTCAGCTGATTGTGGGCATTGGGTTGTTTATAGACAGCGGTTACAGGGACAGTTATTTAGGAGTTTACCTTATTGGCGTAGCGATATTCTTTGCATTATGGATATTCATTGCACAGACGTGGATCATCGCCATCCCTCCCCTTCTCGCCTTATACCTGAGCATCATTATATTCACAAAAGCAAAACACGCAAAGCCATGAACCTCAACCTGGTCGCTTACAGCATTTTCCTGGCAATCGTAATCTATATTATCGTGGTGGTGGGGCGCATCTGCTATCGCAACGGCAACCTCTTTGTTTTAGAGCTGCTGCCGGGCCACGAGGATCTTTGCCTCCGCATCAATAAAATACTACTGATGGGCTACTACCTTGTCAACATAGGGTATGCTGCCATGACGCTCGTTAGTTGGGAGAAAATTACCGGGCTGCCGCAGCTTGTGGAGGTTATCGCCATAAAAACCGCTGGTATCATCTGCATCATCTCAGCCTTGCATTACCTCAATATTTACCTGCTTACCAATCATGTTCAAAAACTTATTCGATAAACCAAATATTCAACCTCATGGAAACTTCAAAAATTTTAACCGGTTACGCCATCTACTTACCCCTCGCACTCGCACTGACTTTTTTTGTATCCCGTACGCTTTTCAGGAACGGGAAGATCTTTATGCTCGACATATTCAAGGGACGTGAAGACATTGCCAATGCTACCAATCGCCTTTTCGAGACCGGGTTTTACCTGCTCAACCTCGGCTTTGCCCTGATGATACTGCGCCTCGACCTTAGCAGCAACAGTTACCAGTCGCTTGTAGAAGCACTGAGTTACAAGATTGGCGGCTTTTCGATTTACCTGGGCCTGATGCTGTTCTTTAACCTGTACTTCTTTTTCAGGGGTAAAAGAAAAGCAAAAGAGAACCGTACCGAAGAAAGAATCGTTTTTAAAGCCTGATAACCTTAAACCAACCATCATGAACTTTACCATCCCAAACTGGCTCATTATCCTCGGAGGCATCGGCCAGATATTTACAGCGCTCATTTATCCCTACATCCGCCATCGTGTTTTCGACTGGTATAATGATGTAAAGCAGCTGAAACCCCTGAACCAGGAGATTGCGAAAACCTACGGGCGCTACATACAGGGCTTAAACTTCAGCTTTGGGCTGATTGCTATTCTTATCCCAGACGACCTTAAAAACCAGACGCACCTTTCCATTGCATTAACCGGGCTCATTGCCGCTTACTGGGTAGGGAAAGTCGCCACACAAATAGCCTATTACCCTATGTATGACATTCCGAAGAAAATGCTGTTCCGTTTGGGCGGCTTTGGAATGAACGCACTGTTCACGCTCTTTGCTGTGGTTTACACCCTGCTGCTTATCCATAATTTAAAAGGTTTTTAAAATGAAAACCTTACACAAAATAAATACCTGGGCGGTTGTTACTAATTTATTCCTTTGCATAATCCCTTTCCTCGGGATGCTGGCCTTACTTCCTCTTGGTTTGCTGCAGCTAATACTGGCTTTTATAATTACAGGAAGATATTACAGGAATCTCGATCGGAAGCGGAGATCAGTATTGCTGAAATACTGGCTGTTTGTTACCCTGGAGGTTACTATTATGGTAGTAGTTTGTCTTTTTGATGGCTTCAGCGATCTTTCCGCCGTCTTCTTACTCTTCCTTTTCCCTGCCTGCATAGCTATTTACTTCGTTTATACAACCTACACCATCACCAAATATTTTAAATATGGGAACACTGCACCTCAACACTGAACTTTTACACTCGGAGAACAACACCAAAACTGCCGAATTGTATAATGAAGCTACCGAAGACTACGAATTCTGGAGCCGTGACTTCAATATGCACTTTGGTTATTACAGTCCGTTAAGCACCAACCCATTCCGGCGCGACAGCATGCTTAACGAAATGAACCGCCAGATATACGACCGACTTAACGCCAAAGGCCTGCTGTGCGATATGGGCTGTGGCATGGGCGGCACGATGAAATACGGACTTACAAAATACAAAGACCTTAGGATAATGGGCGTAACACTATCGGATTTCCAGGCAGAAGAAGGAAACAAAAGGCTCGAAGGGCTTAATGGATCTATCCTGAAAGAAGATTACAACCAGACTTCATTTGCTAATGATACCTTTGATGGCGTAATGGCTGTCGAAAGCTTTTGCCATAGCGGGCACAGCATTGATTCTTTTAGTGAAGCGTACCGGATACTGAAGCCCGGCGCAAAGCTTGTTGTCGCCGATGCCTTCCTTAAAAAAGACTTTGAAGAATTATGCATTGGAGGCAGCTACTGCTATAAAGGCCTTTGCAATGGCTGGAGCCTGGAAAAGCTGGGCAACATCCACAAAGTAAAAGCAATGCTGGAGGAGATCGGGTTTAAGAATATTACCATTGAAGATATTTCTTTCCGTGTAGCGACATCGGTACTGCATGTGCCCTTTGCGATAGGCGGCTTTATGATTCGTAAAATTTATAATGCCGAAGCATTGAAGCCGCAAAGCATTAAAAATTTAAAGGGCTCATTGTTTGCCTTATTGTCAGGGGTACAGATGAATAATTTTGGGTATTATATGATTACGTGTACAAAGTAGCAGGTTCCCTACTTGCAAGGTTTTCAAGAACCTTGTAGGTCGGACAAAACACAAAAAACCTTCAAGATGTTATGCTTTGGGGAATTTGGTGTTAACGCAATAGGAAATAGCCCCTATTAATGTCCTTAACGATATTTCATAGAGACAATAATTCCAGCAAATAAAATGATTGGAATAATGACTACAAATAGAAGATAGGCGCCTATCGGATATTTCTCTATCAATGGATATTTCCCTTCATATTTTTCTATTATTCTTTGTACTTTACTTTTCCTGAAAAGAAATAAATAATTAAGTATTATCAACATTACACTCATAATGATCATGTAAGCCTTAACATACTTACTGTAAAATTCTTTGCCATAATAGTCATTTATCAGCAACGAAGGTATACCTATAAAGAACAACCATTGCATAGCAACAAAAATCAGCTTAGCCTTTTGAAGATCACTTCCTGATTTTTCGTAAAACCCACACAATATGATATAGTACAGGAATTTCATGTTTTAAAATAATTTTTATCCAAACAAAACAACCAGTCCCAGCCAGAATATCGGTATCGCCTCTACCCAGAAAAGTGTGTAATACTTAGGCCTTTCGGGCGTAGCATAAATGGTGAAAATCGCAGTGGCAAGCACCATGCAGGAGTTGGCGGCCAGCTGTCGGTAGTCGATGGTTATCCTGAGCAATTCGAGGAAGAAGAGAAAGGCTAACAGAAATAGGTTGAGTATTTTGGTTTTCCGCACCCCTATCTGCTGCGGGATGGTTTTCAGGTGCGGGTCGTCTTCCTTCAGGTCGATGATCTCGAATACCAGTATAAGGACGATAATCAGCAGAAACCGTTGGGAAAATTTGAGATAGGCATCGGATGTCAGCGGCACCTCGGCATCAACAAGCGGCAGCACCAGCGTGATCCCGGCCCAGCACAATGCCACGATATAGATCTTTACCCCGCTCCAATTGCGCAGGTTTTTTGTATTCGGAAAGAAAGGCACGGTATAAAGGGCAGTCAACCCGAAAAAGACTATCGCGGTTATCTGCGTAATCCTTTCGAGAAAAAAGAAGCTTATCCCGGCAACGATGAGGGCAAGTGTACTAAGGCCCACGATAACTTTTATCCGCCTTCCCGCCGTCTTTTTTACACGGAACAATCCGTCGTATTTCATGAAATTATAGCTGAACATAGTACCGCAATAGGCAAACACCGCCACAGCCCAATTGAACGGCAGTCCAAACATGTGGTTGGTCATTAATACCAATGCCAGCACGCTCATGGCAACATGCATGCTTCCATAGATATAGGCCTTAAATAGCTGTTTAATCGCATTCATACCTTACAAAAATAACGAATATGACAACAGGAACAGTTTTGAGGTAAAAAATTCACAAATTGCAGTTCAAAAAAGCATTTTTAATTGAAGATATTTAGCTAATTTTGTGCCTCTAAATCTTTTGCTACAACACACATGAGAACAGATGCTTTTGCTTTAAGGCACATTGGCCCAAGGGAGAATGACCTCCAACATATGTTTAAGACAATTGGTGTCGAATCCATCGACCAGTTAATATACGAAACACTGCCGGATGACATCCGCTTAAAGGCGCCGCTGAACCTTGAGCCGGCCATGACCGAATATGAGTATGCAAACCATATCCAGCAATTAGGCAATAAAAATAAAATATACAGGTCGTACATCGGTTTGGGCTACCACCCTGCCATCGTGCCTGCCCCGATACAACGTAACATTTTCGAAAACCCGGGATGGTATACTGCCTACACGCCTTACCAGGCCGAGATAGCGCAGGGCCGCCTTGAGGCTTTGCTCAACTACCAGACTACGGTTATCGAATTATCGGGTATGGAAATAGCCAATGCATCGCTTCTTGACGAAGGTACTGCCGCCGCTGAGGCTATGGCGCTTTTGTTTGATGTGCGTACACGCGACCAAAAGAAAAACAACGTAAATAAATTCTTTGTTTCTGAAGAGATATTGCCGCAGACTTTATCTGTACTGCAGACACGTTCGACACCGATTGGCGTAGAGCTTGTTATAGGCAACCATGAGGAGTTTGGCTTTGGCGATGATTTCTTCGGGGCGATACTGCAATACCCGGGCAAATACGGCCAGGTATATGACTATGCCGGCTTTATCGCGAAAGCAAAAGAAAAAGAAATAAAAACAGCTGTTGCTGCCGACATCCTTAGCCTTGTGAAACTGACTTCACCGGGTGAAATGGGCGCAGATGTTGTTGTGGGTACAACGCAGCGTTTTGGTATCCCTATGGGTTATGGCGGGCCGCATGCAGCATTTTTCTGTACGAAAGAAGAATACAAGCGCTCAATGCCGGGCAGGATTATCGGGGTGACTGTTGATGCTAATGGCAACCGCGCACTGCGTATGGCATTGCAAACGCGTGAGCAGCACATCAAGCGCGAAAAAGCAACTTCAAACATCTGTACAGCGCAGGTACTGCTTGCCGTTATGGCCGGTATGTATGCGGTATACCACGGGCCGAAAGGGCTTGGCTACATTGCTGATAAAGTACATGCATCTGCCGTTACAACTGCCGATGCGCTGAACAAGCTTGGCGTTTACCAAACCAACACCGCTTTCTTTGACACTATCCTTGTAAAAGCCGATGCTGCCAAAGTGAAAGTTGCTGCCGAAAAGAAAGAGATCAACTTCTACTATGTAGATGCTGATACCATCTCTATTTCATTCAACGAAACGACATCTGTAAAAGACATCAATGATATCCTTGCCGTATTTGCGGAAGCGACAGGGAAAACTGCCGAGACTGTAAGCGAACTTTCAGGAAGCGTTGCTATCCCGGATGTGGTAAGCAGGACAAGCGAATTCTTGAAGCATGATGTATTCAACAAATACCACAGCGAAACGGCTATCATGCGCTACATCAAAAAACTGGAGCGCCTTGACCTTGCACTGAACCATTCGATGATATCATTGGGTTCATGTACCATGAAGCTGAATGCCGCATCGGAAATGCTGCCTTTGAGCATGGCCAACTGGAACAGCATCCACCCATTTGCCCCTGTTGATCAGGCAGAAGGCTACCAGCAAATGCTTAAAAAACTGGAAGAGCAACTAAACGTGATCACCGGATTTGCAGGCACTACGCTACAGCCTAACTCAGGTGCACAAGGCGAATATGCCGGCCTTATGGTGATACGCGCTTACCACCAGTCCCGCGGCGAAGGCCACAGGAACATAGCGCTTATCCCGGCTTCGGCACACGGTACCAACCCGGCAACCGCACACATGGCAGGTATGCAGGTAGTTGTGACCAAAACATCAGAGAATGGCAATATCGACGTGGAAGACCTGAGGGCAAAAGCCATTGAGCACAAGGATAACCTTGCCTGCCTTATGGTAACCTATCCGTCAACACATGGTGTATATGAAGCTTCGATAAGGGAGATCACAAACATTATTCACGAAAACGGAGGACAGGTATATATGGACGGTGCAAACATGAACGCACAGGTTGGCCTTACCAATCCGGCTACCATTGGCGCTGACGTTTGCCACCTTAACCTGCACAAGACTTTCGCTATCCCTCACGGCGGCGGAGGCCCTGGCGTTGGCCCTATCTGTGTGGCGAAACATTTGGTTCCGTTCCTGCCTACCAACCCTGTGATACCTACAGGCGGCAGCAATGCCATTACTGCTATTTCTGCAGCTCCATGGGGATCGGCGCTGGTATGCCTTATTTCTTACGGCTATATTACGATGCTTGGCGCGGAAGGACTTACAAATGCTACAAAATATGCAATCCTGAATGCAAACTATATTAAGGAAAGGCTGAGCGGCCACTACGAGACGCTGTACACCGGCGAGATGGGAAGGGCTGCCCACGAAATGATCATCGAATGCCGTCCGTTCAAGGCGAATGGCATCGAGGTTACGGATATTGCCAAACGTTTGATGGATTACGGCTTCCACGCTCCTACAGTTTCTTTCCCTGTGGCCGGAACGCTGATGATCGAGCCTACAGAAAGCGAGAACCTTGAGGAGCTTGACCGTTTTTGTGATGCGATGATCTCTATCCGTAAAGAGATCGAAGAGTCGAACGCTGATGATAAAAACAATGTACTTAAAAACGCACCGCACACACTTGCGATGCTGACAACTGATAACTGGACACTTCCTTATACAAGGGAGAAAGCAGCATTCCCGCTTGAGTACCTGCAGGAGAATAAATTCTGGCCGGGCGTAAGGAGGGTTGATGATGCCTACGGTGACCGAAATTTGATCTGTTCCTGTGCGCCTATTGAGGCGTATATGGAAAACTAATCAAGAAGAGGCTGCCACAGGGCAGCCTTTTTTTATGAATGTGCTGCCCGGATTATTAATTAAAACAAATTTAAATATTGAGAAAATTATTTTAAACTAAAACAAAATGGAAAAAAAGAGGATACTGATCGTTGGGCTTGAAGAAAATGAGGTGAATGCTATACGCAAAAACCTGGAGTTCGAATATTTGGTAATACACTACGACATGCTGCCGAACGTCAAACTCATGGAGGGGCAGCTGTTGGTGGAAAGCCCGACAGTACCCGGTAAATATTTTGTTGTAGATAAAGTAGTTTTCCATGGTATTTATGAAACAGATGTCGATTTCCTAACCCTACTGGCGTTGTGGAACGGACCTTGCCTGCCCGATGCGCTTGGCATGATGGATCTGAGGCAGCGCATACCGGGACTGGTGCGGGCGCTGAGGGCAACCAAATTCGGCAGCAGCAAACGAGGTATGGCTATAGGCAGGCAGCAATGGCATTCTGATACCGAGGTAGTGGCTAAGTGGGGCATCTGGCATTGCGGGGAAGACAAGCATAAGTTCAGCGGCGATTGGGAAAGCAGCGAAACTTCTGTGATCGAACCGTTCATCGATGGTGAAGCTTTACGCATAATGATCGTTGGCGACAGGCATTGGCAGATACGGCTTACCGGCGATGGATGGCTAAAGTCGATACACAATGAAGGTTCGTGGGAAATGGACGTTGACCCTGAACTACTGGAGGATAGCCTCAATATCGCAAAGCATTTTAATCTTGATGCCGTGGGTGTGGATTATATGGTAGGCAAGGATGGGCAACGGCATTTGCTGGAAGTGAACCACATCCCGAATGTAACGGTATTCCCTTTTATTACTGAAGCGTTTGTCGCGTATGCATCGGAGTGGATAATGAGATAAAAAGTTTAACCACTAACCTGCCTGCAGCTGCAGGCAGGTTAGTGGTTAAACTTTTTAATGACCCTCATCATTTTTAAAATTGATGAAATTCCTGTATTTTGTAGCAAATAAACCGTATGAAAGACATCGAAAACCGGCAGGACCTTGAATTGCTCCTGGCTGAATTTTATAACACCCTGCTGAAGGACCCGTCTATAAGCTATATTTTTACGGATGTGGCGAAGATCGACCTGCCGCACCACCTACCGATACTGGCTGATTTCTGGGAACTGAGCCTTTTTCATACCGGGGACTACAGGAACAACCCAATGAAAGTACACCTTGACCTTAATGCTAAGGAAAAGCTTACTGAACAGCACTTTGAAACCTGGCTCAACCATTTTTATGATACGGTGGACAGGCATTTTGAAGGACTGAATGCAGAAAAAATAAAAACACGCGCTGTATCTATAGCGACAGTGATGAAAATAAAATTAGCCGCAACTTAAATTATCGCTTTCTGATTATTCTTTAAAAAATATAAATTTTTAATAAATTTATATGCACGCATAATTGTTTAGGTTTCACATATCAGATAATTGATTAACTTAGCTATAAATTTAGGAGGGACATGAATATTAAAATTACAGGTTCAGGGAGTTATATCCCCACAAGAACCGTTACGAACCTTGACTTCGCAAAGCATGTTTTCCTTAACGATGACGGCACCCCACTTAACTATTCGAATGAGGTGGTAACCGAGAAATTCAGGCAGATCACCGGGATCGCAGAACGCCGCTATGTTGAGGATAACCTGCAGACATCTGACATAGCCTTTCTGGCTGCTGAAAAAGCGATAGAAAGCGCCGGTATCGACCCGGAAACACTCGACTATATCATTTTTGCCCATAACTTTGGCAATGTCAGGAGCGGGACGATACAGGGCGACATGCTGCCGAGCCTTTCAGCACGCGTAAAGCACAGCCTTAAAATAAAGAATCCGAAATGCGTGGCTTACGACCTTCTTTTCGGGTGTCCCGGATGGGTGGAAGGCGTTATCCAGGCCCAGGCGTTCATTAAGGCCGGTATGGCTAAAAAATGCCTTGTCATTGGTGCCGAAACACTGTCAAGGGTTGTCGACCCGCACGACAGGGACAGTATGATCTATTCCGATGGTGCAGGGGCAACCATTATAGAGGCAACAGAGGACGAAGGCGGTATCCTTGCGCACGAAACAGCATCTTTTACCCATGATGAAGCCTATTTCCTGTATTTCGGAAACTCTTTCAATACCGATCACGATCCGGATGTACGCTACATTAAGATGTACGGCCGGAAAATATATGAATTTGCCCTTAACCACGTGCCTCTGGCCATGAAGGAATGCCTGGATAAAAGCGGGCTTGCCATTGAAGACGTAACCAAAGTGCTTATTCACCAGGCGAACGAAAAAATGGACGAGGCGATAGTGCAGCGTTTCTTTAAGCTCTACAACCACAGCGCCGCAAAAGACATCATGCCCATGTGCATTGGCAAGCTGGGGAACAGCAGTGTGGCCACCATACCCACGCTTTATGACCTGATGATAAAAGGAAAACTGAAAGAACAACAGCTCCATAAAGGCGATGTGGTATTATTTGCTTCTGTAGGGGCAGGTATGAACATCAATGCTTTTGTTTATAAAGTGTAAATGTTTGGAACGCGGATGACGCGGTTCTTTGATAATCAAGGACATTTTGTCTTTGCAAAATATATGTTCCAGACCCCAAAGGTTTAAAAACCTTTGGGGCCTTTTTGTATGATGCGGATTGAAAATATGATTTTGAACGTTTGCGTGAGCGATAGAAGCGGCATCCCCGTAACGCAGTGGAGGGATATAGCGGATAGCGCGACCCTCGAAGTGGCTTGTGCGTTGGAAGGGGCACGCCCAAAATTATCTTTTTATTTTCGCTAAAACTTTATCTACAGAAACATTTACCTGGTAAACCAGCCTCAGCTTGTATACGGTAAATGCCGTAACTGCCATGTAAAGCCCTATTTTGTAAAGAAGGTTAATAAGGTGCGAAGCGCTGTTAGGAAGAAAATATATAAGCGCCCCGGCAGCAGCGAAGATAAGGCCCATCTGGAAGAACTTTTTGTCGAAAGGGAGCAGTCCGAACTTTTTGTAAATGAAAAGGAGTTTGCTGATATTGAAAAGGGTCATGCTGATAAACGATGCCCAGGCCACACCGGTGATCCCGTAGCCTGCCCCGATAAACCAGATGTTAAGCGATACATTGACACCAATAAGAAGTAGCACCGCTAAAAGGTTAAAACGGTAGTATTTGGAATAGGTGATAATTTCGCCGTTAAAGCCTGTAGCCATATTGACCAACACGCTAAAGCCCAATATTTGGATGATAGGGATTGTCGCTTTCAGCTTATCATAGTCGGGCATAAGGCGGAACAGGTCTTCCAACCCTATGAAAATACAGCCATAGAGCACAGCGCCAATAAAGAAAAGCAGGCGGGCTATTTCTTTGTATTTTACATTCAACTCGGCAATATTGTGGTTTTTGAGATAATTGGAAATGATGGGCGCATAGAGGGCGAACATCCCAACGGCGGGTATCTGCAACGTAGTGGCCAGGATAGCCCCAATGCTGAACACACCGTTGGCTTCCATAGAAATCATCTTAGGGATTATGAGTCCGTCTATCCGGAAGGCGAGTAATGAGCCGAGGCTCCCTGCGAGTGAATACAGGCTGTAGCGAAAATATTCTTTGCGGGATATTTCGCCAAACAGTGTCTTAAAGCGGTAATTGAACCCCGGTTTGTAATATTTAAATAAATAGATTGCGGTAAAAAGTAGTATGAGAATAAAACCGCACATGTATATCCATAAAGCAGCATCGCGCGTTACTACATTATAAATCAGCAATAAAAAGGCGGCAGGCAGCACCACTTTGGGTATCAGTTTTTCGAACATGGCAGGCCAGGCAATCTTTTGCAGGTCCTGCAACTGCTTTTTAAACAACTCTACAAATGCCAAGGCAACAGCTATGGGGAAAGCAAAATAGACCAACCCTTTGAATTCGGGTTCGCCCAGTTCCTCATAAAACAATACTCCTGCGAAGACTATACTGCTGACCGCTGCAACCGAAAAAATACTATAGAGGAAAAGCTGTTTTTGGCGGTGTTCATTCAGGGCAGGATAAAATTTAATGAGTGACTGGCTAGCTCCCAAAACCATTACAGGGAACAGCAATTGCGAAATGCTGTCGATGTACCTCACAATGCCCTGGAACTCGAAATTACGCGGATAGATAAGCAGTGAAGAGACCACGCCTATGGCAGTACCCATGTAGTTGATGATGGCAAACCACACCACCTGCTTTATGGGGGCTACTTTTTGCTTTTCCATTACAGGGCGCGTTTTCTGGCAGCAATGATCTGCCCCGGTTTTACAATAAAGCTTTTGTAGTATTTGAGCAATTCCCGTAGCATATGTTTCACCTCTGCCCTATTGTAAAATTTACTGAAATATTTCGGCAGGCCAAGCGCTTCTTTCAGGCCTTGCTTGTATGCGCTGAAAAGGCTTCGGTTGGGATCGATAAGCGTTGCTAATATCTTGTATTTGCTTTGGGTAAGGTCTTTGTTGAGATTTCGGGTGATAACGCGGTCGTGGACGATTTTAGAATGTATATCGATACCTATAAGGAACTTGTGGTAATGCACGCGGTCGCAATAGTTCCTGTCTTCGCCATAATGCCCGAAAAGTGGCTCGAAGAAACCCACTTTTTCTACACATTTTTTGCTGACAAGCCAAGCTGCTGCATTAACGAACGGAACAACCGCAACGCCATCCTGCTCTTTAGTTTTCCGGCTGTAATAGGTTTCGAAGCTTTTGTCAAACTGTATTCCGTCCCCGGAATAATGCATCGGGCTCATTATCCCAAAAGCAGCATCCTTTTCCATTTTCCCGACAAGGCTGCCTACAGTTCCTCCAAACACCCATGCATCCTGGTTGAGCAGGAAAAAATAGTCTGCCCCCTGCTCCAGCGCCATTTTCATCCCTATGTTATTGGCTTTGCCGAAACCAAGGTTGTCAGGTGACTTGACAAGCTGAACCTGAGAATACTTTTCCAAAAGCGCAACAGAGTCATCAGTTGAATTATTGTCGATAGCTATAATGCTCACGTGATATGATGATGCCAGCAGCGACGCGATATTCTTATCGATCCAGCGCGCGCCGTTGTAGGTGACAATAATTACAAAAACCTTTTTATCCAATGTTTCGCTTTTCTTCCGCAAAAATAAGGATATTTGCACCTATTCTGCTACAAAATGAATTATTACGTTATTATCCCCGCTTACAACGAAGCTGCTTTTATAGGCGAAATGCTACAGTCACTCGCCGGGCAGACAGCGCTTCCTGCGAAAGCTGTTGTAGTGAATGATAATTCGACCGACGGTACAGAGAATATTGTTACGGGATTTTCAACGGCACATCCGTGGGTAACGTTGGTAAATAAAAAATCGGATGCCATACACCTGCCGGGCAGTAAAGTAATTCAGGCTTTCAACGCCGGGTATGAAACGCTTGACGAAAATTATGACATCATTGTAAAGCTGGATGCCGACCTTATACTGCCCCCTGATTATTTTGAAACGATATTGAATGCTTTTGCAGCCAATGAAAAGGCCGGAATGGCCGGAGGCTTCGCCTATATAGAAAAAAATGGGGAGTGGATACTGGAGAACCTTACCGATAAAGACCATATCCGGGGAGCATTCAAAGCCTACCGGAAAGAATGCTTTTTGCAGATAGGCAAGCTCAGGGCTGCCATGGGCTGGGATACGGCCGATGAGCTCCTTGCCAAATTTTACGGATGGGAAGTGGTTACCATCGAAAGCCTGAAGGTAAAGCACCTAAAGCCTACCGGGGCCAGCTATAACAAAGCGGCGCGCTACAAGCAGGGCGAGGCTTTTTACACCCTTGGCTACGGCTTCCTGATAACCGCTATTGCCGGGGCTAAGCTTGCGATGCGAAAAAAGAAACCGTTCCTGTTCATCGATTATATTAACGGCTTCCTAAAAGCAAAAAGGCAGGGGAAACCGATGCTGGTTACCCCGGAGCAGGCAAAATTTATCCGCAGGTACCGCTGGGATAAAATGAAGGGCAAAATATTTAATAAGTAAAGTATTAAAAAACTATTAACTACTATTAGATACTGATTACAATTCGGTACTTTAGCCATTATTTTTAAGTATAAATGATAAGAGCATTACACCAGATAGGCATCTATTTCCTGATGCTGAAAGAGGTCTTCAACAAACCGACCAAATGGAAGGTGATGAAGCCCCTGATTTTTAAGGAAGTTGATGACCTCATAATAGGTTCACTTGGCATTGTGGCATTCATTTCGTTCTTTATCGGGGCGGTTGTTGCCATACAGACGGCACTGAACCTTACCAACCCGCTAATACCGAAAATGCTTATTGCGTTTGCAACTAGGCAGTCGGTAATATTGGAATTCGCACCTACCTTCATTTCCATTATCATGGCGGGCCGTGCAGGATCGTATATTACCTCGAGTATAGGTACCATGCGCGTTACCGAGCAGATTGATGCTCTTGAAGTGATGGGTGTAAATTCCCTGAACTATCTTGTATTCCCAAAAATAATCGCTTTTACACTTTATCCTTTTGTAATTGCATTGTCAATGTTCCTGGGCATGTTTGGCGGTTATGTAGCAGGTGTTTACGGAGGTTTTATAGGCAGCGATGAATTTATTCAGGGTATGCAGACGGACTTTATACCTTACCATATTTTTTATGCATTTTTCAAGACATTATTATTTGGTATGGTATTGGCCACAGTGCCGTCATTCCATGGTTTTTATATGAAGGGCGGGGCGCTTGAGGTAGGAAAAGCAAGTACAACCTCGTTTGTATGGACGAGTGTTACCATTATCCTGATCAACTACATACTAACCCAATTAATGTTAAGCTGATGATAGAAGTAAAAGATATAAAGAAATCATTTGGGGAGGCTGAAGTACTAAAAGGGATATCCACCACTTTTGAAAGCGGAAAGACCAACCTCATCATTGGGCGAAGCGGATCGGGTAAAACGGTAATGCTAAAAACCCTGCTTGGTATACACACACCTGATTCGGGCACTATATCATTCGACGGCAGGATCTACTCTGAGCTCAACGCAGATGAAAAGAGGGCATTGCGTACCGAGATAGGAATGGTTTTCCAGGGCAGCGCGCTTTTCGATTCGATGTCGGTTGAGGACAATGTAGCCTTTCCGCTGAAAATGTTTACCAAAAAACGGAGTAAAGAAGTACGGGACCGGGTTAATGAAGTACTGGAAAGGGTTAATCTGAAAGATGCCAACAAAAAATTCCCTAACGAGATATCGGGCGGTATGCAGAAAAGGGTCGCCATTGCAAGGGCTATCGTAAACAACCCCAAATACCTTTTTTGCGATGAGCCCAACTCGGGACTTGACCCCGAAACATCCATCGTTATTGATGAGCTGGTGCAGGAGATCACCAAAGAATATAATATCACCACGGTGATCAATACCCACGATATGAACTCGGTGCTGCAGATCGGGGAAAAGATTGTTTTCCTCAAAAACGGCATCAAGGAATGGGAAGGCGACAACACGCAGATTCTTGAAACACGGAATAAATCGATCGTTGAATTCGTTTACTCATCCGATCTTTTCAAGAAAGTGCGTGAAAGCCTGCTTGCTGAAGAAGAAGAGCATAAGAAGGAATAGTGATTTCAGTTTTCAGCCTGCCGGCCGGCAAAGGCAGGTCGCAGTCACGGTTTTCAGTGACAGCGGTTGTGAAAATAATTAGAAAGCCCGTTCGTGAAAAGACGGGCTTTGTTTTTTAATTCCTACCACTTAAGTTGACAAAAAATAGTCAATAATTTAAACCGACAAGGTTTTAAAAACACAGGTTTTCAGAAGTCTATAGGATTCTGTGAATGAATAAATTAAATTTTTAAATTATTTAATTTTACAGGGATTAAAGGTTTATCGGTAATGCTTATATGCCGCTCCTCCGGAGCTCAAGTAGTTTCGCTTACATTTTGCTATAAATATTCCGTCCCTCCGGGACTCATCAGTGGCAGCCCCAGCGGGGCGATATGTTTATAGAGACGTTGAACATGAATGCCTTAGAACTCCGGAGGAGTGATATATGAATTATTTATAACTCTTCCGAAAACCTGTGTTTTTAAAACCTTGCAGTTTGAGAACGCAACGATTGTTATTGGTTTCATGAAAGGTCTTCGAGACCTTTCAGATATAATTAAAATAAAGTTTCAGTCTATTTTATACTTATAATTGGTAATATCAAAAAAAGCGTTAGGCATTTGATAAAAAAAGCCCGTTCAATCGAACGGGCCTTGGTGCGTTTTGGAAAGTAATGTATTAATGTACTTCCCGTTGAAGGTACACCCATCCTGTTACCTGTTTCCCCTGGGAAAGTGTAACCACATAGAAGTAGGTACCGGTTGGCAGGTCGCCTTTATCCGACTGGCCGTACCATTCATTTTTATAATTCTCTTTCTCATATACTTTCAGGCCGTAACGGTTAAAGATCATCAGTTCCCTAACATCAAGGTTGGTAAGGTCAAAATTCTGGTTGTATTCATCATCATTCGGAGAGATACCCCTTGGGATGAAACAACCGGTATTATCTACAGTTATAGAAGCTACAGCGCTGCAACCATCGGCATTGGTCACTTTAACAGCGTACTCGCCGCCGGTAAGATTTGTAATATCGGCCGATTCGCCTGTAGAGTTATATCCGTCAGGGCCGGACCATTCAAAGCTCGCGCCCGGGATATCAGTAACGTTCACGATAGAAATAACATAGTTAAAATCAATGCACCCTGCCTCAAGTGCAACGGTAAACGCATTGGTGTTGAGCACAACTTCAAACTGCTCTGTAGTGCTGCATCCGTTCACTTCTACCTCGGCTTCGTACATACCATCTTCCGATATTTCTATGTCAGCTGCCGTAGCATCGGCCTGCAGTACCCCATCTTTATACCATTTATAGCTAGCATCGTTCGCATTAAAGTTGGCCGGAACTAAAGAAAGTGATGATGTCTGGCCTTCGCATATCGCGGCGTTTCCATCAAAAGTGAAATGAGGAGCCGGATTTACAATAACAGCAACAACAGATGCAGGCGACGAACAGCCATTTACGGTTACAGTCAGCGAGTAGTTGCCCGAAGCGCCAGGCACTGCATTGCTAAGCAGCGGGCTTTGCGCGGCAGATGTGAATCCGTTAGGGCCTGTCCATGAATATACCGCACCCGGTACCGCTGTAGCTATAAGCTGGACATCGGTTCCTTCGCAGACAGGGGCAATTGCAGCCAATACCGGCGCACCCGGCCTGTCCTTAAGCGTTACAGTTATAATAGCCTCATCATCCGGGCCACAACCTGATACTATATATTTAAACTGGTACGTTCCCTGGACGATACCTGCTGTATTGAACATACTTCCTGCCAAAGCGCCCGTACCATTAATATCCTGCCAGGTACCACCTGCATCGTGGGGCGTGCTAAGGTAGTCTGTAAGGTCTATCATATCGCCGTCGTTACAGACAGCAACACTATTGTCGTTACCTGCTACAGGAAGCGCGTTAACCTGCACTGCTATGGTTGTTACCGGCGACGAACAGCCGTTTACTGTAATGGTAAGCGAATAGTTTCCGCTATGGGCAACCGTTGCATTAGCAATTACAGGATTTTGGACTGCAGAAGTAAAGCCATTAGGCCCTGTCCAGGCATACACTGCGCCCGGCACCGCTGTAGTGGTAAGGTTAATGCTTGCTCCTTCGCAAAGCGTACCGATTGCCGGCACTACCGGAGCGCCCGGCCTGTTTTTAAGTTCTACGGTTATAATGGCTTCATCGTCCGGGCCGCAGCCTGATACTACATATTTAAACTGGTAGGTTCCATCAGCGATTCCTGCCGTATTGAACGTACTTCCTGCCAAAGCGCCTGTACTGTTCACATCCTGCCATGTACCTCCGGCATCGTGGGGTGCACTAAGGTAGCCTGCAAGGTCTATCGAAGCCCCGTCATTACATATTGAGATGCTGTTATCATTACCTGCTACAGGAACTGCATTAACCTGTACAGCTATTGTGGTTGTTGCAGATGTACAGCCGTTTACAGTAATGGTAAGCGAATAGTTGCCGCTATGGGCTGTAGTAGCATTTGCAATTACAGGATTCTGGAGTGCGGAGGTAAAGCCGTTTGGCCCTGTCCATGCATATACGGCACCCGGTACGGCTGTAGTGGTAAGGTTGATGCTTGCCCCTTCGCAAAGCGTACCGATTGCCGGAACTACCGGTGCGCCGGGTATATCTTTGAGCTGGATGCTTATAGTAGCCACATCATTAACGCCGCAAGCGCTCGTAACGGTATAAGTAAACTGGTAGGTGCCCTGGACAACGCCTGCAGTATTGAATGTTGTGCCTGTAAGCGCACCCGAACCATTTACATCTGCCCATGTCCCTCCGGCATCGTGAGGGTTGCTAAGGTAGCTCTCAAGGTTAATCGCACTGCCGGTATTACACATTGATGCACTATTATTGTTTCCGGCATTAGGCTGCGCATTTGGCACTATCGTATAGTCGAGTGTCTGGTTGATGCATGAGCCGGGGTTATCCGACGTTATGGTTACGTGATAGGTTCCGGCATCGGCGGCATCAAAGGCGGGAAAGTTCAGAACATTAGTTGTACCTAATATCGTTCCGGGAGCGCCATCTTTATACCATGAATAATTAAGGAACGTAAAGTTTTGAACTGATAGCGAACTGTCCTGGCCTTCACAGAATCCGTCTGCCTGGATCGCAAGAGGATCCAGCGCATTGATATCCAGCTGGAAGTTCAGCGAGTTACCGCAGGCATCGGTTACCCTGAAGTTGTAAGTTCCCGGCTCAAGACCGGTAAAAAGATTTGAAGTGCCATTGTTTACCACAAAAGGATCGCCATTTTTGGTTGTGATGTCATAGATAAGCGGCCCAACACCGTCAGCGGCAATTATTACCTCCGAAGTATTATTAAGGCACGGGAAACTGTAGGCCCCATCGATTGTTGGTGCACCGCCGAAAGTAAAGGTATCAATGATCTCAAGGCAACGGAAGTTGGTTGAAGCGCCATTGCTGTATACATAGAAAACCCTGACAATCCTGAATTCTCCCGTGTAGGCCAGGTTGATATTGGTTGTATTATTACTTAGGAATACCGAGTTGGCATTTGAAGGCAATGAACCTTCCGCATAAGCCGCTCCCGTTCCCGGGTGCCCCCAGGTACCGGTAACGGTATTGTATTTCTGAAGCCAGAATGACTGCAGGTTAGAGCCGTTGCTCGTATAATGCAGGCTGATATTGAACGAACCGCAATTTGGTATGACGTCAACATCATTGGTAACCACCTGGTATCCCTGTACGGTAACCGTTTTGGTTCTTACAGTACCACAGTTATCCACCGTTTCAAATTTATAAACACCTGCAGGCAGCGAGTTCATGTAAAAGTTACCATCCACAGGATTAATGTTGAAAGAAACATCCGCAGGCCCGGAATAGGCAGCAGGGTGCTCGGTTATGTGGACCGAAACAAGCACATTGGTATTAGAGCCAAGCCGTATAGAACCATCGCCCAGCGTACAGCCAGGCCGCTGCGTATCGGTCAGCTGAAGGTCGGCCGCCGATGGCTGTATCGTTTCGTTCAGATCATATTCGTCACCACACACATCCACTACATGGAACGAGTAGGCGCCCATGGGAAGGTTTTCCATAAGGAAAGCGGGGTCGGGGGTTATAAATGCCGACACATCATAGGGTGGCCCGGGAGGATGCGCATCAATATACGCCTGGGGCGCGCTTGTCATAATGACACTGGCAATACCCCTTGGCGCCACTGTAGTTACCGTAATCCCTATCTGGCCCAGGCAGGTATCGCCGCTCACAGTGCTTACTATTGATGCCGTTGCATCATCTGTAAGGTCAAGCGTATGTGTTTCTGTGTGCCCGCACGCATCTGTTAGCTTTATAACATAGCTTCCCAGTGGTACCGGGTTGCTATCTGAGCCATAAGCAGTTGTTGCGCCGCTGTGTGTAGGGAAAGCGGGGTTGAAACTTGCCGGGTTGAATCCCGCAGGGGCACTTACAAAGGTTACGGTATAAGGAGCCCTGTATACTGTCGGTGAAAGGGTAAAGTAAAATTTATGGCAGCTGTCGTTTTTCGGCTCAGCATTAAAATCGAATTTCTGGTCAATGGTATTGTTATTCCTTATGAACACATTACCGCAGGCATCTGTCACTTTGAGATTGTAGGTATATTCCTGATCGTGATAGAACGGAAGATTTGATAAAATATGGTTATCTATATTGTTACCTGTCGCTACTGTTTGTGTAACTACTATCGGCGCTCCGCCGCCCGGTGGAAATACGGTATATTCAAAAGTTAGCGGGTAAAATATCTCATTGCCTGCTATAGTGGCAAAAAAATGATCGACTGTGATCTGGTTACACGCAGGCAATGGGCCCGGGGCGATAACCAGCGGGTCTATAATTACGCTGGTAGCTACCTGTGTAAGCTGCACGGTAACCACTACAGCATTGCCACAGTTATCTATAACTTTTACCTGATAAGTACCTATCGGAAGGTTGTTGAACACATTGGTTGGCTGTACAGGCTTTGTCACAGGCCCTGAAACAATTTCATAACTAACAGCAGTACCCGACGTTATATTTATCGTTAAACGCCCGTCGCCCGGACAGTGCACATGCCTCGGCGTAATGGTATATGTGAGTGGTACTATTGCATTTGTTATCGTAACCGTGTCGGTAGCCGTGTTTGACAGCGGCCCAAGCGACTGCGTTGCAACAACAAGATAATCCCCTGCCACAAGGCTGTTCACTGTACTTGTCGTAACAACAGTAACCGGTGTAGTTGTGTTCGGCAGTAAGTATACTTCATATGCAACCGACGATCCGGCCGTTTTTCCTGTAAGGGTAAACGTAAGCGTACCGTTACCAAGGCAGGTTTGCGGTGTTGCCGTTACATCAAGCGTAAAAGGATCCAACTGCGCATACGAACCAAACCCGGAAAGCAGGGTTAGCAGTAAGCATAATTTAAAAAATAGTTGTTTCTTCATAAGTATTATTTAAGTTGATTGGTTTTTTTTATTCTCTCCGACACTGCAAACCGGCGCCTTATTTATTTTTAACAGCCGAAAGCCCAAAAGGCCCGCTATAATGATTACTTTATACCGGAAGATGACAGCCTGATTTAAATGCAATTACCCTTCTCAATAACATGATGCTGCTTCCCAAAAACGGGGTATTGCCCTCTTTCCGTCATTGAGAAACAGGGCATACCGATATTATAACAGTTGAAACGTTAAAATCATCCCTGATAATTTTAAATTTTAACATAAAAAATCTTTACAAAGATTTAAATCAAATGAATATCAGCAGTTTACTGTAGTTAATATTTCCTAACATCCAAGCTATTATACCGAACATATAATAGTCGTCAAAGTGTTTATAAGGTTGCGTTGCAGGAGTTACTTTATTTCACGTTGCAGGTATACCCATCCGGTTACCTGTTTCCCTGCCGATAAGGTAAGCACATAATAATATACACCTGTAGGGAGGTGCCCGCGGTGGGACTGCCCGTGCCATTCGCTGATGTATCCATCCTTTTCATATACCTGCAGCCCGTAACGGTTGAATATTTCTATATGTTTTATATCGAGGTTCGAAAGGTCGAAGGAGTCGTTAAGACCGTCGCCATTCGGCGAAATGCCCCGCGGTATAAAGCAGCTCGTATTGTCCACAACTATAGATGCGTTTTGGCTACAGCCTTCGGCATTGGTCACCTCAACGAAATATTCCCCGGATGCGCCGTCAGTAATAACAGCTTCCTCCCCCGTATGCGAATAGCCGCCCGGGCCTGTCCATAAGAACGAAGCGCCCGGCATTTCGGAAAGGTTGGTAATCGCGATTACATATTCCGTATCCCGGCAGCCTGCTTCAAGCGCTACCGCGAAAGCATTCGTATTTTGTGTAACAGTAATTTCGCGGGACGAAACGCATCCGTTGCTGCCCACCTCAACTTTATAAAGGCCGGTTTCAAATACCTCTATGGTACTTTGGTCAATGCCTGTCATCTGCTCTCCATCGTGGTACCACGTATAGGCAACAGCATTGGGCGCAAAATTCCCGGGAATAACCGAAAGTAACGAACTCTGCCCTTCGCATATCATGCTATCGCCTTCTACTGTAAATTGGGGAATAGTATTAACCATTACCGAAATCGTTGACGGTGGGGAAGAACAGCCATTGGTTGTAACGGTGAGCGAATAGGTCCCGCTGTGGGAAGTTGTGCTATTTGGAATGAACGGATTTTGGATTGCCGAGGTAAAATTATTCGGGCCCGTCCATTGGTACGCAGCACCCGTTACCGCGGTAACCGAAAACTGTATCGCGCCACCCTCGCACACCGGGGCTACCGGGGCAATGAGCGGAGCCTGAGGCCTGTTCCTTAGCTCTATGGTTATGACAGCATCGTCGGAAAGGCCGCACGCGCTTGTCACTGTGTACCTGAAATGATACGTTCCCGCTGCAAGGCCGGAAGTATTGAAAATGTTCCCTGCTAAAGCCCCACTGTTATCCATATCCTGCCATATTCCACCAGTGCTGTGCGGAAGGGAGAGATAGTCCTCGAGGTTGAGCGGCTGCCCGTCATTACAAAACGAAAGGCTGTTATCCTGCCCTGCAACAGCAACAGAATTGATTGTTACCGAAACTGTGGATGGCGGCGAGGCACAGCCATCTACCGTAACTGTAAGCGAATAATTCCCGCTTTGGGCTACTGTGCTGTTAGTTATAGTTGGGTTTTGTACCGTTGAGATAAAATTATTTGGCCCTGTCCACTGGTAGGTCGCGCCCGCAGCGGCAGTAACCGAAAATTGTACCGTGCTGCCCTCGCATACCGCTGCTATTGGAGCAATAAGCGGTGCCTGGGGCCTGTTCTTCAATTCTATGGTTATAACAGCTTCATCTTCCAAATCGCATACGCCTGTTACTTTATAGGCAAACCTATAAGTTCCCGGTGCAATGGCTGCGGTATTAAATATATTCCCTGAAAGCGCTCCTGTAGCATCTACATCTTCCCATGTTCCTCCCACATCGTGCGGAGACGACAGGTAAGCGGTAAGGTTCAGAGGTTGGCCGTCATTACAATAAGAAATGCTGTTATCGTTGCCCGCGACAGGAAGCGTATTGGGCAGCACCTGGTATTGCAGTACCTGGCTGATGCACGAGCCCACCGTTGGCGAAGTAATGCTTACAAAATAGGTCCCTGCCTGCGTAGCCGAATTGTATGCCGGAAAATTCAGCGTGCCTGTAGTGCTTAATATCGTTCCGGGAGCACCTGCTTTCCACCATTGGTAGTTAAGGAAGGAGAATTCGTCAACCGAAAGCGAACTGGCTTCCCCTTCGCAAAAACCATCTGCGGTAAGCGCTATCGGGTCAAGCGAATTAATATCGAATTGTATGTTGCGTATGTTCCCGCACACATCGGTCACCTGGAAATTATAAGTGGCAGGCTCCAGCCCCGAGAAGAGGTTGGAGGTGCCATTATTAACCACAAAAGGCTGGTTGTTCTTCAATGTTATCTTGTAGGTGAGCGGCGGTACACCTTCGGCAACGATGATCACCTCTGTAAGGCCGCCTGCACACGGGAAGCTGTAGGCATCGGTAATTACGGGGCCTCCATCAAAGTCAAATTCATAGATCTGCTCAAGGCACCTAAAGTTGGCCGCACTGCCATTGCTCCATATATAGGCCAGCTTGATCACCCTGAAATGGCCGGTAGAGCCTATGTTTATATTATTTGCATTATTATTCAGTAAATAAGCTGTATTTGTATTGGGTGTTGCACCTTCAGCATAATCTGCACCGCTTATAGGGTGTTCCCATACCCCTGCCACCGGATCGTAGCGCTGCAGCCAGAAGGTTTGCAGATTGTTGCCATTACTGGTGTGGTGCAGGCTAAGGTTGAAAGAATTACAGTTTGGCGTTATCGCGACATCATTCAGCTGTATGTGATACCCTTCGATCACAACATTCTGGTTGGTTATCGCCCCGCAGTTATCAATTACTTCAAAAGTATAAGCGCCTTCGGGCAGGGAGTTCATATAGAACCTGCCATTTGTGGCGATATTGGCCGTAACCACAAGCGGCAACGTTCCTGTAAATGTTGCCGGGGCAGCAGTTATCCGCACTGATATCATGGTCGTCTCGGGAGAAGTTATCCTGAGGGAGCCGAATCCCGTTTCACAGCCCGGGTTTTGCGAAACCGAAAGTGGTACAGCAGAAGCAGCAAGGTCAAATTGCCCGTTATAGACATCGCCGCACGAATCGGTTATGGTAACGGCATAGTGCCCAAGGGGAAGGTTTTCCATAAAAAATCCGGTAGGCGTAATAAATTCAGAGACATCATCATCCAGCGTACCGGGATAGGCAGCAGGTGCGGCTGTTATTATTACAGAAGTTATCGTCCTGCCAGGGATTTCGATCGAAACCGAGCCTCCCGCAGCGCAGCCCAATACCTGCGGTACGATCTGGGGTGTTATTTCGGGATCGTGTATTTCAAAGCTCTGGGTTGCCGTGTGCCCGCATGCATCGGTAATCTGTACTGTATAATTTCCATGGGGTACGGGGTTGGTGTCTACATCGCCATACGGAATCGGGTCATCATCAAAAGTCGGGTGCGACGGATTGAACGCTACCGGGTTAAATCCTGTGGGGGCTGCTGTGAAATTTACAGTCACCGGGCCTACATAATAATTGGGCTTTATGCTAAAGGCATTATCCCCGCAATTGGCAACATTTTGGCTTACTTCAACAGAGAGCGTTTTATTGACGATGACATTGTTGCGGGTATAAACGTTGCCGCACGCATCGGTTATCTTTATGTTGTAAGCATACTGCTGGCCATAGTAAAAGGGGATATTTACCGAAAGCGGCGTGCCTGCTGCCGCACCGCTTGCTATTACCTGTGTGGTAACTATTGGCGCCCCACCGCCGGGAGGAAATACCGTGAACTGGCAGGTAAGCGGGTAAAAAACCTGGTATGCCGATGATGAAACCTGGATATTATGGGAGATCGTTATCGTATTGCACGAGGGCAATTCGCCGCCGGTAAAAACCACCGGTGCAATAGTAAGTCCGGTATTTACCTGGACCAACTGAAGCGTTGTTACCACTGCTTCGCCACAATTATCGTACACCCGTACATTGTAGGTACCCGCCGGAAGGTTGTTAAACACGTTAGAAGATTGCAGCGCCACCGTAACCGGGCCGCTTATGATTTCGTAAGAGACCGCAACACCGGTAAGCACGTTTACGGTTATTTTGCCATCGTTGCCGCAGTGCACGGGCGTTGGTATAAGCGAATAGGTCAGCGGGATGATATTGTTGCCTATGGTAACAGTGTCGGTTGCGGTGTTGGATTCTCCTCCTAATGATTGTGTTGCAACGACAAGGTAATTGCCGGCAACAAGGCCTGTGGCATTCGGCGAAGTTGTTATTACAAGAGGCGTTGTCGTATTAGGGAGCAGGTATACGGCATAATCAATTGAAGCGGACGGGTTATTACCTGCGACCGTAAAGCCAAGCGAACCGTTACCCAGGCATGTTTGGGCAACAGGCGTTACATCCAGTGTAAATGCGGGCAATTGGGCAATACAATCCAAAGAAAAAACGAGCGTTATTATAGCTAATAACACCCTTTTGGCAGGTAGTCTTATATCCATTCGCAATTTTTTGAATGGCTAAGGTAACTATTCTGCGCACATGGCAATCAGGAGATTACAAATTTTAACACAAAAACCCTACGGATTGTTATGCAATTCAATGGGATCTAAAAAACAAAAAGACGTTGCATTGCAACGCCTCTACATCCTATAAAACTTTATCAGAGATTATACAGATAATCTATGAGTTTTTCGTGACAATCTCGGTAATTTTCTTGATTTCCTGCTCTTTTTCCTTAGGGTAGATCAGCAGGATATTTTCTTTATCTACAATAATATAGTCATTCAGCCCGTCTACGATCACAATCTTGTTTGCATCAGTCCTGATGATGTTGTTAGAAGCATTCTCTATAAACAGCTTCGCATTGACCACCGTATTATTGTTAGCATCCTTATCCAGCTTATCGTGCAGCGAACCCCAGGTACCCAGGTCGTTCCAGTCAAAGGTGGCAGGCACCACAAATACGTTCTCCGCATTTTCCATTATGGCATAGTCAATCGAAATATTTTGTGATTTCGGGTAGTTTTCCTCGATGAAATTTTGCTCCGAAGGCGTGTTATAGTAATCATAACCACTTTCAAAAAGGGAATACATCTCGGGCTGGAATTTTTCGAAGGCAAGCACTACCGACCTTACGCTCCAGATGAATATACCTGCATTCCAAAGGAAGTTACCGCTTTGAAGGAAAGTTTTTGCCGTTTCATAATCGGGCTTTTCCCTGAAATGGAATACTTTTTTTATCGCATTATGATCCTGTGTGCCGTATTCTATGTAGCCATAGCCGGTGTTGGGGAATGTTGGCTGTATGCCAAGGGTCATCAGCACATCGTCATTTTGCGCATAATCAAAAGCAAGCTGCAGGTTGCTGATGAACGCCTGCTCATCCTCGATCCAGTGGTCGCTCGGGGCAACAACCATCACAGCATCGGGATTCATTTTTTTTATTTTTAGCGAAGCATATAATATGCATGGGGCCGTATTGCGCATAGCGGGCTCCAGCACCACCTGTTCCTGCTTTACCTGCGGCAATTGTTCCAATACAAGGTCGTTGTATATCTCGTTGGTAAGTATCAGTATATTTTCTTCGGGGATCAGCTGCGAAAGCCTGCTAAAAGTTTTTTGTATCAGGGTCTCTCCCGTACCCAGCATATCGTGGAATTGTTTCGGGAACTGCGCAGTGCTCACCGGCCAAAAACGTGAGCCCACGCCCCCGGCCATCAATACTGCATAATAATTTTTATTCATTTTTACTGGCTAATGTTGTTTTGTTGAGTAAAGTTTCTAATTAATCCCCGTATTTCAAAAACGTTTAATTTTCATTTAACACTACGGCAGCAGCTCTACTTCGGCGTTAGGGTTGAAGAGGTACATCCTGCCGGTGCTTACCTCCAAACATTCAAAACGCTTTACCCGCTGCGCCCCTTTTTTAAATATCTTACCGTTGTATATCCTGAAAGTTGCCCCATACGGAATTTGGAAAATATAGGTCTTTTCAGACTCTGCCTCATCAAACTGCTTTAGCGCCAATGACAATGAAGCATCGGTATCGCTGCTTGCCTTCGGGTTCCTGAAATGCCTTGCCAGCAAGGGCAGCAATTGGTTCGGGAATATTTCGGGCCGTATGAAGGGCACCATTAGTTTTTGGAAAGTCAGCTTCCACTCATCGCCATGCGGCTTGATATTTCGCCCGTATTTTTCGAATGCCGCGAGGTGGGCTATCTCGTGTATGAGTGTTATCAGGAAGCGGTACTTGTTCAGGTTTGAATTTACCGTGATCTTGTGGTAGCCGCTTTCGTCCCGCCTGTAATCGCCATGCCGCGTAACCCGCTCGTTCACGATCTTCAAATGCACGCCATACAGTTTTATCAACTCAAAAACCGTATCGACAGCATGCTCAGGCAAATATGGGGCTAAGACGTTCTTCAAATTTACGATCAGGGTGTGCTTGCGGAAACCTGCAGCACTTTCCCATTAAAATAGTTATTACCCGTAAGGGCAAAGTTATAAATATAATCGGCCATTTCTTTAGGTGACAAAGGCGCTTGGTATCCCGGGAACGCTTCCTGCAGCATCTCGGTATTTACAGCGCCCAGTGCCAGGACGTTGAAGGCTATCCCCTGCTCTTTATATTCTTCCGCCAATAGCTCGGAGAGTGTTATTACCGCTCCTTTGCTGGAACTGTACGCCGAAAGGCCGCTGAACTTAACGGTCCCCTGCACGCCACCCATGCTGCTGATGGTAACCACATGCCCGCCTTTTTGCATAAACGGAAGTACCACCCTGTTGAGCGCGGCAACACCAAACACATTGACTTTATATATATATTCAAATTCGGCCGCAGTTATTTCGGTAAACGGTTTCAGTATCAGTGCGCCTGCATTATGGATCACGATATCTACTTTGTGCCACGTAGTTTCTATAAACGTTTTTATATTTTCAAGCCCTCCATTCTCCGAAAGGTCAGCACTGAGGCAGGTGATATTAGGGTTATCAATAAGGGACTGCGGCATTTTGCGGGAAACGGCCAAAACGTTGTGCCCCGCATGCGCGAACTGCAATGTCAGCTCATAGCCTATGCCCCTGCTCGTGCCGGTAATGATGATGTTTTTCATTATTTCTTCAGTACAATTTCCTGTGTTTTGGCATTCACCATTTTGTCCACCACCGGTATCATTTGCTGTATGAACGCTGTCATGTGTTTGGTATCCATCGCTTCAAATTCATCATCAAGCTTATGATAGAAGGGGAACGTACTCATTTCGGTCGTACTCAGCGTATGCGACGGCACATTAAATTCCTGAAAGAACGGATAATTGTCCGACTGCCTGAACAACTGGTATTTCATCTCGAACTCATTTGAACCGATGATCTTTTTGCCTGCATATTCATTAAACTTATCAGCCATATTACTCCTTCCGTATCCTGTGATAAAAGCCAGGTTGTCGCCCCCAAGCGGAACGCCCGTCATCTCAAAGTTGAGCATGGTATAGATATTGAAGCCCTGTTCCTTCAATTTTTTGGCAAGGTGGTAGCTCCCCAAAAGCCCTGCTTCCTCGGCAGAGAAAAAGCAGAACAGTATGCTGCGCTTGTTCGATCTTGAATGGCCATAGTAGTTCACCAGTTCGGCTACAGTAGTACTGCCTGTTGCGTTGTCATCGGCGCCATTGTAAATATCATCGCCATTCACCGCTTGCTTCGCCATACCAATATGGTCGTAATGCGCCCCGATCACTATGAACTCTTTTTTAAGCTCCGGATCAGTTCCTTCAAGTACACCAACAATGTTGTAAGCGGTCTTAGGATAATTTTTCAACGTGTCCTTATACGTTGCGAAATACGGCTTGATGTTGTTCTTTTTCAATATGCCCTCAAGGTATTGTGCGGCTTTGTCCATTTCGGGGGTGCCGGGCTGGCGGCCCTTCAGCTCGTCGGAAGCAAGGAATTTAAGCGTAGCAGCTACGTTTTGTTCTTCTACCTTATATGGTTTTGATGATTTGCTTTGGGCACAGGATAAGGTGATACAGCCTAATGACAATAACGACAGCAGTAATGCTTTTTTCATAAATGATTGTTTTACTTAGCTAAAGTAAGAAAAAACACAATAGCATCTAAAATATTACTTCATTACTGCTGTTTTGCCTCACTAATGGCAAGCTCCTGCTGCCTTTGTATTACATTTCGCAGGCGCTCCTTATGCTCATCGCCCCACTGCCCAAGCATCGCTATTACGGGAATAAGTGTTTCCCCAAATTCAGTCAGTTTGTATTCTACCTTTGGTGGCAGCTGCGGGTAAATGGTCTTAGTTACCAGTTCGTGCGCTTCCAGCTGATTCAGCTGCATATTAAGCACCCTTCGCGAAGCATCGGGTATCTTGCGCTGGAGCTCACCCGGCCTTATAAATCCTTGAGAAATGAAATATAATATCCGGATCTTCCATTTCCCATAGAGCACTTCGCCTATCAGGTCGAGGCCGCAATTTAATGATATAGGGATTTTTCTTTGGTACATATCGTAAAGGTAATTCCCTGATGCTAATTATGCAATAGGGATAAATTTATCCCTATCGGAATCGTTTTTCCGTAATTGCCCATTTCAGATATACTGCGGAAATTTGCTGTATAAACAAATAGCACATGAATTACAACAATGATTTATCCGGAAAAACCGTACTTGTAACAGGCGGTACAAAAGGTGCCGGCAAGGCAATCGCCAAAAGGCTTGTACAGGAGGGCGCCAAGGTTATCGTGACAGCGAGGCATAAGCCCGAAACTGAAGAACAAGGAACCTATTTTGTGCCTGCCGACCTCAGCACCGCTGATGGCATCCAAAAAGTAATTGACACTATAACAGCAGACTTTGGCGGCGTTGATGTCCTTATAAATAACGCAGGCGGCTCTGAAACACCCGGCGGGGGCTATGCAGCGCTTACTGACGAACACTGGGAAACAACATTAAACACTAATTTAATGGCTGCGGTACGGCTCGACAGAGGGCTGCTTCCGTATATGCTCGCAAAGGCCTCAGGGGTAATTATACATATTGCTTCCATCCAAAGGTCGTTGCCGTTGTATGAGTCGACACTGCCCTACGCTGCCGCCAAAGCCGCATTGGCAAACTACAGCAAGGGAGTTTCTAATGAGGTTGCACCAAAAGGCGTAAGGGTGCTTACCGTATCGCCGGGATGGATACGGACCGAGGCATCAGTACGAATGATGGAGCGGATAGCAGACAGTTCGGGCATAAGCACGGAAGCAGCGGGCAAAAGTGTTATGGATGCACTTGGCGGAATACCGATGGGACGGCCTGCAGAACCTGAAGAAGTTGCCGAGCTAATAGCCTTTTTGGTATCGCCACGCGTTAACTATCTTACCGGGACCGAATATGTGATTGATGGCGGAACCATTCCGACAGTATAACTTAAAAAGCAGTATTATGAAAGACCAAACAAAATTACCTGCAACCATCAGTGAACTGGTTGCCGCACAGAACAATTATAACAGCACCGCGTTTGCAGCACTTTTCACGGACGATGCTGTGGTGCACGACGAAGGGAAGCAACATACCGGAATCCCTGCTATCCGCAGGTGGAATGAGGCTGCTAATGAAAAGTACCGTACAAAACTTGAAACTGTACATTTTTCCGGCGATGAACACGAAGGTGTGCTCCAGGTGCTTGTATCCGGAAACTTTGACGGCAGCCCGATACGTTTACATTATAATTTTACATTTGAGGACAGCAAAATCAAAACTTTAAAAATCAGCTAATCCCAAATTACAACTGGCGCTTCACCTGCCTGAATGTAAGGTTGACCCGCGGAAGGATATCCTTCGCCGTTTTCGGGATGTGGTGCTCCCAGTGCGTTTGTGTAGTCCCTGCCATCAGCAGCAAGGTGCCGTGGGTAAGCGGTATTTCAACCATTGGTATGTCTTTACGGGTCTTGTGACGAAGGCGGAAAGGCCGGGTTTCGCCAAAACTGACCGAAGCTATAACCTGGTTCTTGCCGAAGTTCTCCGTGCGGTCGCTGTGCCAGCCTACGCCGTCTTTACCATTGCGGTACAGATTTAGCAAAACGGCATTGAATTTAAAAGACACCTCATCTTCCACTTTGGTCTTGATGGTGAGCAGTTCGGGTGTCCAGTCATTGCCGTTGGGATCGGCGCCGGGATTGGTTTTATCTTCATACCACGACACCATCCGGGGAATAATGTGGGTTTTATCATAAATGGTCAGGTCGGTCTCTTTCCATTTTGTATTGTGGAGCAGGTTGTCGTAATACCGGTCTGATTCTTCTTTTGTGAAAAATCCTTCAAAAAGCATCAGGTCGGTATCCGGCAGGTCGAATATCGTTTTATTGGGCTGGCTCCCGGTGAAAATATCGGTATCGTTAAACAGGTTCATTATATCCCTTTCATTTGTTTATTTTGAAGCAAAAATTGTTCCGCAGTTTACACGCGCTCCTCCGGAACTTGCAATAAGTATAACAAAATACCCGCCCTGATATCCAGGGCGGGTATTGTATTTATAACCGGAACGGCTTTGGCTTATGCCAGCATCGTTACCGGGTTTTCTATATACTGTTTCAGCGTTTGCAGGAATTGTGCACCTGTTGCGCCGTCTACCGTGCGGTGGTCGCAGGTAAGGGTTACCATCATGGTGTTGCCTACTACGATTTGCCCATTCTTAACAACTGGCTTCTGGATAATAGCACCTACTGAAAGTATAGCTGAGTTCGGCTGGTTGATGATCGAGGTAAATTCCTGTATCCCGAACATACCTAAGTTTGAAACTGTGAACGTGCTGCCGTCCATTTCGGCAGGAGTAAGCTTTTTATTCCTCGCTTTTCCGGCAAGGTCTTTTACTGCTCCGCCAATTTGTGACATGCTCATGTTGTCGGCAAACTTAACTACCGGCACTACAAGGCCTTCGTCAACCGCTACAGCTACACCAATGCTGATGTGCTTGTTGTAAACTGTCACATCGTCTTTCCAGTGCGTGTTCACCTGCGGGTGTTTGCGAAGCGCCATTGCACTTGCCTTGATCACCATATCGTTGAACGATACTTTTGTATCCGGCACGGCATTGATTACATTACGGCTCGCAATAGCATTATCCATATCAAGCTCGATGGTAAGGCTGTATTCCGGCGCGGTGAATTTAGACTCTGACAAACGGCGCGCAATGGTTTTGCGCATCTGCGAGTTTTTCACTTCCTCGGTAGCTACCTCCCCTGTAGGGACATAAGCCGGAGCGGCAGCAGCGGCAGGTGCAGCAGCCTGTTGTGCAGGAGCAGCTTGTTGTGCCGGCTGTGCAGCCTGTGGCGTATAGTTCTCAATATCTTTTTTAACGATGCGCCCATTCTCGCCGCTTCCTTTCACCTGGTTAAGGCTAACGCCTTTTTCCTGTGCAATTTTGCGTGCCAGTGGCGAAGCGAATACTCTTCCGCCGTCAGTGGCAGGGGCAGCTTCTTCGGCTTTTGGAGCTTCAGCAGCTTCTTCCTTTTTATCTTCGGCAGGCTTGTCCTCGTTTTTGCTTTCAGCAGCAGGGGCAGCGCTTTCTTTACCTGTAATACCCGATACATCCGTACCGGCAGGGCCTATGATAGCAAGAAGGCTGTCAACAGCAGCGGTCTGGCCTTCCTGTATTCCTATTTTGAGAAGTGTTCCGGCGTTGAATGATTCGAATTCCATCGTCGCCTTATCGGTTTCGATCTCCGCAAGGATATCGCCTTCTTTTATAACATCGCCTTCTTTTTTAAGCCATGTCGCTACAGTACCTTCGGTCATGGTATCGCTCAGGCGTGGCATGGTAACTACTACCACACCTTTTGGAAGTCCGGCAGCAGGTGCGGCTTTCTTCTCTTCGGCAGGCTTTTCTTCTGACTTCTCGTCAGTTTTTTCAGCAGGCTTTTCTTCCTGTTTCGGCTCTTCTTCCTTTTCAGCATCGCCGGCAGGTGCCGCCTTGCCATCAAGAAGCGCTTTATAGTCTTCGCCCTCTTTCCCAATAATTGCTAATACGGAGTCAACAGCGGCGGTCTCGCCTTCCTGAATCCCTATGTATAGTAATGTACCTGCATCAAAGGCCTCAAATTCCATCGTGGCTTTATCGGTCTCGATCTCTGCAAGTATATCGCCTTCTTTTATAGTATCGCCCACTTTTTTAAGCCACGTAGCCACAGTACCTTCGGTCATGGTGTCGCTAAGGCGCGGCATAGTTATGATCTTTGCCATGGTTATTGTAGTTTATGAGGTAAAAATGGATAATTCTCCTGGTTGTAAACAACGTCATACATCACGCTAGCATCCGGGTATGGCGACTCTTCGGCAAATTTCTCGCATTCGTCCACAAGGTTTTTCACCCTTTCGTCCATTGCTTCGATCTCTGCTTCGGTAGCGTAGTTGTTCTCTTTGATGATGTCAAGCACCTGTACGATCGGGTCGATCTTCCTGTACTCTTCTACCTCTTCTTTTGTACGATAGTGCTGCGCGTCACTCATCGAGTGGCCACGGTAGCGGTACGTTTTCATTTCAAGGAAGGTTGGCCCGTCGCCCCTTCTGGCCCTCTCCATTGCTTCGTGCATCGCTTCAGCAACTTTCACAGGGTTCATTCCGTCCACCGGCCCGCATGGCATTTCGTAGCCAAGGCCCAGTTTCCATATATCGGTGTGGTTCGCCGTACGCTCTACCGAGGTACCCATGGCATAACCGTTATTCTCTACAATGAATACTACAGGAAGTTTCCACAGCATTGCCATGTTGAAGGCTTCGTGAAGCGATCCCTGGCGTGCGGCACCATCACCAAAATAAGTAAGGGTAACACCGCCTGTTTCAAAATATTTATCGGCAAAAGCCATCCCCGCACCTACCGGGATTTGTGCGCCAACGATACCATGCCCACCGTAAAAGCCATGCTCTTTGGAGAAAATGTGCATCGAGCCGCCAAGCCCTTTTGAAGTACCGGTAGCTTTACCTAAAAGCTCTGCCATAACCCTGCGCGGGTCTACACCCATGCCGATCGGCTGAACGTGGTTACGGTAAGCCGTGATCATTTTGTCTTTAGACAGGTCCATAGCGTGCAACGCCCCGGCCAATACTGCCTCCTGCCCGTTGTATAAGTGAAGGAAACCTCTAACTTTTTGCTGAATGTAAAGGGCTGCAAGCTTGTCTTCGAATTTTCTCCAGAACTGCATATCCTCGTACCACTTCAGATAAACTTCTTTTGTTATTTCTTTCATTACTCAGTTATTGTGCTAATGTGATTTTTATAAAAAATGTTTTTTGGGCCGCAAAAAGTTTCCTCACACAAATTTGCGAAATGCAAAAATAAGACTTCCCGTTAATAACTAAAAATTTATAGGAAGTATTTTGAGAAATTTTAGGCTCACCCCCGCCCCCTCCAAAGATAGGGAGAAGCCTCACTCTCTTGGTGAAGCCTTATGTTTTTGCAACAATTACACAAAATTGCAAGCCGAAGTGAAAAGGCCTTACTCCAGCCATGTTTTAAAGCCATGCTGTATCGGCAGCGCAACTTTAACCTTTTTGCCTCATGGTACCTTAAATTAAAATTTTAGCTTTGCTTTTATACATCATCAATCATGAAAAAATTAACTGCCCTGCTAATTGTAATTAGCATAACCTCGTTAGTCAATGCCCAGAACATTAAGCAAACGGAAAGCCAGGTGCATTTTTTCAAGGTATGGAACTATGTAAAATATTACCATCCTGCTGTGGCAGGCGGCAGGATAAATGCCGACACCTTATTTCTGCAAAATATTAGTGCCGTTGACCAAATTAAAACAACAGCAGAATTTAATGCTTTTGTAACTTCTTTTCTGGACAAGCTCCCCAAGGCAGAAAATAAAAAGGCGCAGCAAGGCAAGGCAAAGCTGCTTACCAAAAACCTGGACAATAAATGGTTTACATCGGGCAGGCTCTTTAACAGGCATAATAAAAACAGGCTTACCACCATTTTTGAACACCGTTATACCGACAGCACCCATCATTACATTCCTGATATTCGCTATAGCGCCGAAATCCCGAATGAGCCTGAATATCCATTTGCGATAAAAGAAAATATCCCCTATAAATTCCGTATGCTCACCCTGGCTAAAATACAGGGAGCCGTAGATTACCTGTTTCCGCACAAGTACCTGATGGATAAAAATTTTGACAGTCTTTTACGGGAGAAACTGCCTTTGGCCGCTGCCTGCAAAACCCGCCAGGAGCATGAGGCCATTTTACTGGAACTGGTAGCCGCATTTGATGACACTCACGCTTTCAAATTCATAAAACAGGTGAAATACAGGGAGAAAATCTTCAGGAACAGCTTCTTCCCACCTTTTAAATATGCTGTTTTTGATGACAGGATCATTATAACAGAGATCATTCTCCCTGACTATTGCGCTAAAGCGGACATAAAAGTTGGCGACGCTATTGTTAAGGTTAACGGTGAGCCTGTCACTGGTTTAGTGAACAGGACAGCAAAATGGCTATCTGCTTCTAACCGGCCAACATTAAGGTATTATATTTCAGATTATATCAGAAACCTTGTCTGGCAGTCGGACACTAAAGATTTTAGGCTTACTGTTATGCGAAGCGGCATTGAAAGCCCAAAGGTTGTCGAATTTGTATACAACCTTGATACTGCGAATGTGAAACGTATTACCGACTATATTAATAATACTGTAAAGGATAAGCGTACCGACAGGAATCTTGATATACTCCCGGGTGATATCGCGTATTTTAAGATTGGTGAAACCTTCCGTTTCATAGAGACAGTGCCCGATGATAAAGCCTACAGCACAGTGGACAGCTTACTGAACATAGCGGCCCGGCAAAAAGGGATCATACTGGATATGCGCGACTATCCCGACTGGGGTGGTTTTGTGTTTACCCTATTTAAAAGTTTTGGCAGGTACCCCAATCGCTTTGCCGACTATTTTGAGATCAATAAAAAAGAGATCGGCACCTTCATATTAAACAATAAATACGAGACCTATAACCACCCGGATATTAAACCCGATGGCGGTTCGTATACCGGAAAGGTAGTCATTATTGTAAACCCTGAAACTCTAAGCATGAGCGAATGGAACGTAATGAACCTGCAATGCATTTTTCCGCAAAGCATAACCATAGGGGAACAGTCGGCTGGTGCGGATGGTGATGAAAAAATGCTGATGCTTCCGGGAGGCTATAAGATGAATTTCACGGGAAATGCCATATTTTACACTAACGGGACCACTGCCCAACGCAAGGGAGTACGGATCGATAAATATATGCCTTCCACACCGGAAAACCTTTTAAACACGACCGATTATTTGCTGGATGAGGCCATCAGGCTCATTAAAGATTAGCTTTACTTTTGTCTATGAAATAAAGCCAAGATCCGCTGGTCGTTTACAAATAATCCTTGTCAAACACCAGCGGCAGCAGGTTTTTTAAGGAATCGGATTTGTATACCTTTCCGGTTTCGCCCATAAAGTAAATCTCCATCGGCACGTCCTGCTTCATTTCATATTCGGCGAGGGACTGTCGGCAGGCACCACACGGCGGTATCGGGGTATCGACAACTTTATCATCCGCGGCTGCTGTTATAGCAAGGCTGAGTATCTTAGCATCGGGGTACGCCGCACCGGCATGAAATACCGCTACCCTTTCGGCACAAAGGCCCGAGGGGTAGGCCGCGTTTTCCTGGTTGGAACCTATTACCACTTCACCGTTATCAAGCTGGATGGCTGCCCCTACGCGAAACCTCGAATAAGGGGCATAGGCCGTTTTACGCACTGCCAGCGCTTTTTGCATTAGCAGCTGTATCGGTTCAGGCAGGTCGGCTACCGAATCGTAAACTGTAAAGGAGGCGGTTATACTGATTTTTTCCATTGACTAATATTCGTCGTAATCGTCGCCAAAGTTAAAGGTAAGCGAGAAACGAAGTGTGTTTTCCAGCGGGTTGCGCACCTGTGAGGCTGAGAAGAGGTAAGACACGTCCACTTTTACCACGGTGTACTTAAAGCCGGCACCCAGTGAGAAGAATTTACGCGCACCTTTTTGCTGATTTTCGTTAAAGTAACCCAAACGAAGTGCAAACGAATCCTGGTACAGGTACTCGGCGCCCAGGGAATAGGTAACTTCTTTCAATTCTTCGCTCAGGCCGTCAGGGGCATCGCCAAAAGATTTAAAGATACCCGAAACCCAGTTGATATCATTGTACTCTTTCCTCGCCTGCTGGTATTCTTCAGAGGTTGTTTCACCATCATGGTTTTTATCAGGATCCTGTGGTGTCGGAACCAATAGCTTTGTGATCTCGGCATTCACGCCAAGCTTGTTATATTCATCAAACATAAAATCGAACCCGCCGCCAAGCCTCATGTTGGCAGGAAGAAAGTTCGAGCTCAATGTTGGGTCGTTATCATAACTGATCTTCGGCCCCAGGTTCTGGAAATTGAAGCCAGCTCTCCAGCGACCGTTAAAATCGCTGTACGCCACTTCTTCGGACTGGTAAAAACCCGCAACATCAAAAGCGAAGGTACTTGCCGCCTTTGAATCGCCGCCGCCTGATGCTTCAGGTATCCTTAAATTGGAACGGATATAGCGTGCAGCTACCGACATGGAGAACTGCTCATCCAGCTTCAGCGCATATGAAAAGTCGACCGCAAGCTCGTTAGGGTTCCGTGTTACCGGGATCTCATTCGGGTCGCCGGTCTGCCTTAGCTCTATATCGCCCAACCCAAAGTAACGGAGGCTTCCTGCAAAGGCACTCCTTTCGCTAAACCTGTTGTAGTAGGTCAGCTGCCCAAGGGAAATATCGTTGGCAATATCAGTAAGATAAGGGGTATAGCCTACGGAAAGACCTTGCGACTTAAGCGCGAACGCATACTTGGCAGGGTTCCATTGCTGGGAAAAAACATCGGATGATGTGGCAACACCCTGGTCGCCCATCGCCGCTGCCCTGGCATCGGCCGCAATTAACAAAAACGGGACTCCTGTAGTAATTACCCTGTTACTTTGGGCTTTTGCCAACTGTACACCCAAAAGGCACAAGGCGAATAAGATTATCTTTTTCATTCTTTATATTAAAAATTTTAAAGGGAACAAATATAACGTTTTTTATAGCAATACAAGTTTTTCATATTTTTCAGCTGTTTTATTTGCCGAAGCCGACCTGACAGTGAGCTTATATATATACACGCCCTTGCCTATCCGGTCGCCAAAATCATCGCGTCCATCCCACTTGATGTCGCGGCACAAAAAGCCATCGGTAGTCACGGACTGGTTGATAGTCTTCACGATTTTACCGGTTACCGTAAATACCTGCACCTGCACATCCAGCGGCTCAAATGGCCTGTTGTGGGTAAACCAGAATTCGGTATAGCTCACAAAAGGGTTCGGGTAGTTGAGCACCTTATCCAGCTTAAGCACATCATCGCCTATCACCACAAACTGGATTTCAGCAGCTACCAGGTTATTATATACATCCCACGCCTTAAAGGTAAGGGTATGCAGGCCTTTTTCAAGGTTAACAAATGGGAAACGTACTTTTCCCTGTTTGTAATTATCCATCTCGGTCTCGTAATAATCGTTCATCACGAACGGATGGGTTTCGTCACCGTCCAGTATCCCTATTATATCGTGCCCAATGCCGCTTGCGGTGTTGATGCCGTGCTCGTCTTCCAGAAACGCCAGCAATATTGGCGATGCGTTGGTTATACCACCCGAAATGAAGGACTCATCATTCATGTACAGCCTTAGTTTGGGAGGCGCGGTGTCCGCAGCAGCATTCGGGTTCACGCCGCCTATCCTTATCATAGTATCGTAACCGTAATGGTCTTCCAGCACATTGTTCTTTTTGGAATAAAAGCTAACACGGCCATTGCCTACCGGAATGCGGATGTCCCTTGGCACAATGAAGCCGAACTCGAACTGCCCGTTGGTTACTGTTGCATTGCCCCGGAAGATCGTCTCGCCAAGCACCTTGAAATTCGTTATCTGGCCTTCATTGTCGTTATCCAATGTCGAACGGCTCATCTCCTTATCAAAAACCGTAACCTCAAGCTCTCCGTTATAGTTGCTGAGCATGCTGCCTCCCTCATCGGTAACGCGCCCGCCTAATTTCACATAGGCCAGTGATTGCAATACATCTGAAGTTGGGCTTAGAGGCTGGTCGTTAACTTCGGTAAGCACGATCTTTGGCTGAGGGATAGCCATTTTAAGCGCGGGATCCCCTATAAAAGCCACCTGCCTTACCTCTCTTGAAGGCAAAGACTGCTTTGTCTGCATCAGCGCTTCGGCCATTGTTGGGTATATACCATCGTTAGTAAAGGCATAGAGTTTACCGCAAAAAGTTTTATTGAGGCTGTAAGCCGCCCCAGTATAGATAGAACGCGTTGTCGTAACCATGGCTATAGCTCCCCCGGCAGGATTCCAGTAAAGATATTCCCCTACGGTTGGGCGATAAGGGTTGTCAAACTTGGTGAGCTCGCAAGTTGCGGTTACAAACAATGGATATTTATATTTATTGGTAAGGTTCTGTGCATCTGTTTTTTCAAAAATACGCTCCGAAGCCATACCGTCTTCGCCCCCATGGCCAAGGTAATTAACCACCAACGCCCCATAGTTGATTGCCCTGATGATCTGTTCCTTTGCTTCCGGGTAGCGCTGCCCACCCGCAGAAGCTTGCTGCACAAAAGCATCGGAATGTATTTTCCTAACATTTACAAACGGCCTGTTATCATGCAGCAAGTCATATACCAGTTCCATTTGTGGTATAAAAGCCTGCCCGACATTATCAAGGTCATCGGTTATCATTATATATTCATTGCGCCACCTTCCATACGACTCAGCTGCTTTGTACTCAAACACCTTGTTTACCATCTCGTCGGCCTGCGTCTTGTCATTTACCAGCATCCTCCCTATCGCGAGGTCTAGCCTGTCGGAACTTCCGCCACCAAAATCCATCCTGCCTTCCGTAGGATCCATAAATCCAAAGAAGTCATCGGAAACAAAAGTATTTACCGTACTATAATTATTATCCGGATTAACAGGCACAGGATCAAATGCCTGAAATGAGGGGACAATATTGCCGTTATTCGGTATCCGGTCTTTATAATCAAAAGAGGCATCCCCAAAAAGGTTGACATATTTTATTCTTTTGCTGACCGAAGAGGCATTAAAATAAATGTATTTGATAAAATTCCGTATGGCTCCTACATCTTGCTTGCCGGATGAAAACTCCTGGTAAATATTCTCGAGGTTTACCACTTTTACATTGAGTCCGGAATTGGTGCGGTGGTAGCCGGCCAGTTTTTCGGCAGAAGCATTAAGAAATGCCGGTGTCACTATAAGGTAATCCACATCTTCAAAAGCCCCTTGTGCATTACGGAATATCGTGCCCTTCAGGTTTTGGTTGGCTACTTTCGGCCTGCCTTCCCTAAGCGGGGTATAATAATCTGACGGGACAAGTGCAATATACTGCCGCACTTCGCCAAGCGTTGCCTTAAATGCAAACTGGCTTTGCCCTCCATCATTGATTATTTTAGAAGCGTCATATATATTGGTGATATCCCACACTTCTTTTATTCCCGAGGCATTAGACATATTATATTGTATCACACCAACATTACTGGCGGCATCATTGTACCGGAACCGGAACTGCTTACCATTACCCTGAAGCTTCCTTTTTGCTTTCAGTATAATATAATCGAGCCAGGCATTAGAACCAGGTACACCGTTGTTATTATAGGCAAGCTTTACCGTTATGGCACCACCGGAGGGGGTAAAAGTTCCTGTTAGTACTTTCCCATCTACCGCAGCGGCATTTTCCGGGGTAAGGGGTAAACTGATTGTTCCAATTGCCTGATCATTAGCAGTAACTACCATTGACGTTGCTGAACCTGAAGCCGCTGCTGCACTAACAATTACAGTAACGGGGCCGCTATCAATATCCTGGATATTAAAATCGAAGCTCTGCTCATTCTCTACATTAAACTGTTCCCCGTGCCATTTGCGCCCAAGCCTCGCAATATTCACAAGGTCTTTTTCATGATAAAGATATTCGTCAAAATTTGAAGTGATAACATTGGGCGCAGCAGCCGGCAGTCCCTGCGGTGTTATCCTTTTGCCATTGGCGCCGCCGGCAGTAACGTAATAATAGGACTTATCTACAAAAAGGTTGTTGTGTGTACCGCTTTCGGCATTCCAGTTATCGACACCTTCGGCGTAAAACAGTATGTAATCGCTGCTGCCGAACGATCCGTCTTCTTCCCCTATTACCTCGATCGCATTCTCGGCAAGGTCCGACGGATATTCTGTTGCATTGAGCAATGGCACCATCCTGCCGCCGTTGCCATATATTTTAATGGTGCGGGGGTCAACGTTCACATTCATCCCCAGGCTTTGCAGGAAGGAGCGCGTAACTTTATATACTCCGGACTTTTCGACATAAAATCTATACCAGTCGCCTGTTGCAAGTACGGAATTTTCAATCACGTCGAAATCGGCGCCATCCCTGAAGGCCGAACGCCCAGCGTTGAAACCGAACGAGTAAGTGAATGACTTTACACGCTTGTAGCTGCTTCCATCCTTAATTATAGGAGAAAGTGTGATCGAGGCATACCACTGGTCACGTGCTTTTGACGAAGCCAGCTTTGCATTAACGGATGCAGGCAGCGCCGTAGAAAGTGTACCTAGCTGTGCAACAGTCATACTTTCATATACGATATTGGTAATGGTAAGTGAGTTAGGGTCGGCTGCCGCGCTTACCGGGAGGTTGTTCTGGAAGAAAAGCTGCTTTCTTGAAGAATCATAGCTGGTATTCTCGATCTGGAACTGGGGAATGGATATCTGGGTAGTGCCAATAAGCGACTTTACATTGTCTGTCCATTCCAAAACCACTTCCCCCCTCTGCTGTCCGAAAGACAACAAAGAACTAAGCAGTACAAAAAATAGTATTCTCTTTTTCATCATTGACACAACGCAGATAGCAGCAATATATTACTGCATCGGTAATTTTTTTTATACAATCTACCTGCAATATTACTTTAAAAAGCCCGTTATTGAAAAAGACATTTAACTTAATTTTGGAATTTAATTAAAAATTTTCAAAACGTGTTGCGGTTTAATGGTTAATTATTATATTGCGCCACGAAATTTATTTACCTACAGAAAGATGAAAGTTAACAAAATCACGGCTTTAAAATTGTTAATCGCATTGGCGATAACTGTTGGTTTTACCGGATGCAGCAAGAAAGGTAACAGCGGTAACACTTCCACTGCTACGGGTTGGAAGATCAACGACAAGAAAGGTGGTTTCCAGCACAACTCCAAGTACAAACAGCAGGAAGCTGCTCCCGGACTTGTAGAAGTAGAAGGAGGAACGTTTACCATGGGCAGGGTTCAGGATGATGTTATGCATGATTGGAACAACACTCCAACGCAACAGCACGTCCAGTCTTTCTATATGGATGAGACTGAGGTTACCAATGTAATGTACATGGAATACCTTGACTGGTTGAAGAGGGTTTTCCCTCCAACTGAAGAAAACTATAAAAACATCTATGTAGGTGCACTTCCTGATACACTGGTATGGAGGAGCGCCCTTGGATATAATGAAACTATGACCAACAACTACCTGAGGCACCCGGCATACAGCAACTACCCTGTTGTAGGCGTTAACTGGATCCAGGCTGTTGAGTTTAGCAAATGGAGGACAGACCGCGTTAACGAGGCTGTTCTTGAAAAAGAAGGCTACCTTAAAAGGGATGCCAAAGTTACTGACGTAAATGCAGAAACTACTTTCAGCACTGAGTCATACCTTGAAAGCCCTACTAAAAGTATGGGTGGCAACGAGGAGATCGTGCTAAAAGGGCCAAGGAACAAACTGGCTTCTAAAGAAGGCGCTACCAACGTATATGCACAAAGGACTTCAGGGCTTATCCTTCCTGAGTACAGGCTTCCAACCGAGGCTGAGTGGGAATATGCTGCCGTTGCACTTGTAGGTAACCGTGAGTACAACCTGTACAGGGGTAACAAAAAATATCCTTGGAAAGGCCAATACACCCGTAACTCAAAACGCCAGTCTAAAGGTGACCAGCTTGCTAACTTTAAGCAAGGTAAAGGTGACTACGGCGGAATTGCAGGATGGTCTGATGACAATGCAGATATCACTGCTCCGGCTAAATCATATCCGCCAAACGATTTCGGCCTTTATGACATGGCAGGAAACGTTGCAGAATGGGTAGCTGACGTTTACCGTCCTATCGTAGATGATGAAGCAAACGACTTCAACTACTACAGGGGTAACGTTTACATGAAAAACAAAATAGGCGAAGACGGAAGGGCTGAGCTTGTAACTTCTGAAACTATCGAATATGATACGCTTTCTAACGGAAGGATACAGTACAGGAACCTGCCAGGCCAGATTGCCCAGACTCAGGTAACCTCTGAAGATACTTACCTAAGGCAGAACTATACCAAATCTGACAACAGGAACTTCAGGGATGGTGACAGGCAGTCTACACGTTACTTTGATTTCGGAGCTTCCGAAGAAGAAGCCACAGCAGCAACTAAAGATGCCGAAAGGATGTACCATTCTCCAAAGCACCTTGTGTCAAAAGACAGCCTTGGCAACATGGTAAGGGCTTATGACAAGTCTTCAAAAAGGACTACGCTTATCAACGATAACGTAAGGGTATACAAAGGTGGCTCATGGAGAGACCGTGCTTACTGGCTCGACCCTGCACAAAGGAGGTACTTCCCTCAGGATATGGCAACAGACTATATTGGTTTCCGTTGCGCAATGTCTAAAGTAGGCCCTAAATCAAGCAAAAAGTCAGCAAGAAACTAAACCAGTTTTTATAACAGAATACAATAAAAGCCCTATCTTAGGGCTTTTATTTTTTTATATACTCATATGGAAATCCAGGAACTCTACAGCTATTTTCTGCAATGCAGCGCCATATCGACCGACACACGAAAAATTGAGCCGGGAAGTTTATTCGTAGCCTTAAAGGGCGATAATTTCGATGCCAATTCGTTCGCGGAAGAGGCGCTAAAAAAAGGTGCCCGTTATGTGGTGATAGACAATGCGGATTATAAATTGGGAAACGAAATGCTGTTGGTAAACAATAGTCTGGAAGCCCTTCAGCAATTGGCCAATTACCACAGGAAAGAGCTCGGCCTGCCGGTTATAGCGCTTACCGGAAGCAATGGCAAGACAACCACCAAGGAGCTTATCAATGCGGTGCTTTCGCAATCGTATACCACAAAAGCTACTGTAGGCAACCTGAACAACCACATAGGCGTTCCCCTTACCCTGCTCTCTTTTACAAAGGAAACGGAGATAGGCATTGTAGAAATGGGTGCCAACCACCAGAAAGAGATCGGGTTTTTATGCAGCCTTGCCGAACCAAATTTTGGTTACATTACCAATTTTGGGAAGGCCCATCTTGAAGGCTTTGGCGGGTATGAAGGCGTTATAAAGGGTAAAAGCGAATTGTACCAGTACCTGGAACAAAATACCAAAACTGCTTTTGTCAACCTGGACGATGCCATACAAAACGAAAAAACGGAGAAGCTGCCACGATTCACATTTGCCGTTGACAACTATAATTGCGATGTAAGGATAGAGAGCTTTGGCGACGGCCAGATGGTTACAATTGGGTATAATGGCATGGAGATCCGGTCAAATCTTATCGGCTCCTATAATGCGCCGAACATAAGTGCTGCTATAGCCATAGGTGTCTATTTTAAGGTAAGCAATGAGAAAATAAAAGCCGCTATTGAAGGCTACATCCCTTCTAACAACCGCTCGCAGCTTATTGAAAAGAACGGGAACAAGATCATATTAGACGCTTATAATGCTAACCCCAGCAGCATGGCCGCTGCTATAGCCAACTTAAGGCAGATGAAGGGTGACAAGGTTGCCATACTGGGGGATATGTTCGAATTAGGAACTGAAAGCCCTGAAGAGCATAAAAAGATCGCATTACTTCTTGCTCCGGAAGACGATATCGAAACCTATTTTGTAGGGAAGGATTTTTATAATAACCGCATCGAAAAATCGCACCTGCATTTCTTTGAAAGCTATGACAGCCTTAAAAACCATTTCCCACAGGCCTTAAAAAATAAAACCATATTAATAAAAGGCTCGCGCGGCATGGCCCTGGAAAGGGTGCTGGAATTACTGTAATGTATTCCAATTCTCTAATTTTTTGAAACAGTGTCTTTCTGTAATGCTACAGAAGTATCGTAAAATGCTTTAGTTAAATAAATACCTAATAAGGGGGATAGTACGTATTATTATTACAATTATCTTTAGAAGATTATTAACAGGCATTTATTTACTAAAAAAGCATTCTAACCTTTAAACTGTTTTAAAATGAAAAAGCTTGCAACCATAATTTTTATTTTCTTCGGAACAACACTTATGGCCCAAAATGCCTATTATGATGCATTGGCTATTAGCCAAAGTCTGGATGCGCAAAATCAATTTGGGCCAGATCAATTCTATATACTCGGTAAATATTTTGATAATTCTCCGGAAATAGCCCGGGAAATTTCGACCAATCCCTTCCTCAAAAAATATTTTAATCCCGAAGCCAAATCGCTTGACCGTGGAGCGCAAACCGGGAATCCGAAGAGGAATGTAAGCAATTACATGAAAGGTGTTGATGTAACACAATTTGCCAATGTACTGAGTGATATAATGATTGAACATGCTAAAGATGAACTCACTGTTGCATTCTTCAACAGGTTTCAGAAATTTATTGAAGAGCATGAGGAATTTAAGATGCTTTTCCCAAAAACGGCAGCTAACTTCAATAATCTGCTTTTTTACAAATATTCAGAAATGCTTCCCTCCCTGCGCACAAGCTTTTTTGAAGACCTTAACCAAATAACCTACAGAATTGACGATGTACTGCTGCTGCCTAAATACAGGGACCTGCTTAATAATTTTCCGGAAGTTTCGGTAACTATAGCCTCCCTGCGCCTCATTCACGATCTCGAAACAGGCAATTCTAACGCGGCCCAACTGATAAGTGAATTCGCTAAACTTAAACAATGGGAAACAGCAACTTCAAAGGGCATGAAAAATATGGCTAACAGCCTTCGTGTTGCAGCGATTTTTTCGGAAAGCCTTAGATCCGGTGCGAATCCAATATCAGATAACGATGCAGGATTGTGGATAACTCCAAAAGAGATAAAAGAATTTGTTGGCAATACAGATGCCTTTACAATATACCTCGGGTTGATCTACCAGCAATTTAAGGTAAATAAAATACAATTTGAGGTTGGGGATACTGCACCAAAAGCATTCATTTCATTAATTGACAACAATATGGCGACAATAGAAGTAATGAAAAATAAAGTTATTGATTTTATTGCACTGGCAGATAAAGTAAATGCGAACTTCAGGGTTGTGAATCGCAAAACAAATCTTAGTGAAGAAATTACAGATGATGAGATATACAATTATATTACCCTGTCAATAGATGTCATTGACTATTCCTTTGGTATAGTCCAGCTTTTCGATAAAAACATAGATAGCGGCAATTTCCTGACTATACCGAGGGCTGCCAATAATCTGTATAAGGACATTTACAGTAAGGAATATAACCAGGCTGTGGTGCATGCATTTGATATTTTCTTAGAACTTAACAGACTGATAGGCCATTCGGCGAATGATGACAAAATCAAAAAAGTTAACAAAGACTTTTTTGACTATATAGAAAAAGCACGGCCTTATGCCCTTTTTATGGCTAATATGGTAAACGCCCAAAGCGATGCCGAAATAAAGGCCGCACTGGATAACCTGATATTGCCGGTGGGAAGCTCTTCGGTAAAAAAATATTCTACTTATAATTTAGCATTTCAATCGTATTTAGGAGCACGATTTACTACCGGTGGCACCCGCCCTTTGCAAAGCTCGTGGAACGACAGCTTTGGGGTAAGTGCACCTGTAGGCGTTTCTATAAGCCATGGCCTTGGAAAAGGCGGTGCTGTTTCACTGTTTGTCCCGCTGATAGACCTTGGGGCAATAGTAGATTACAAGCTCAGTTCTGACACAACGGGCGAGGGAGAAACAGTTCAAAAAGATTACAAAATAGAGCTTGGGCAGCTATTCTCTCCGGGGGCTTACCTGGTTTATGGCCTGCCATGGAATATTCCGCTATCACTTGGTTTTGGTGGGCAGTATGGCCCGGGCCTGTCAAAAATAGATACAACCGATGGTGCTATTGCCGAAAATCCGTACTGGAGATGGAGCGCCTTCCTTTCAGTAGATATTCCATTATTCAATTTAGGCAACAAGTCGAAAACCAAAAAGATAGATTAAAATCTAACAGAAATTTAGAATCCTGTCGTGCTTTATTTCGTTATTTTTGGAAGTATCCTAATTATCATAAATGTCGAACAGCACTACCGAAAAATTTTATTCCGCACTTCATTTGAACAGGATGCCATTGAGCCGACTGATCGCCAATGAAAAATTGTTCATCCCCGTGCCCGATGACTGGCATGTAGTGATCACCGACATTAAAAGCTCTACACAGGCGGTTATGACAGGGCGGCATGAAGATGTGAACCTCATTGCTACCGGTAGTATTGTATTGGTACTCAATATTGCTTTCGGGATGGATATTGCCGTGCCCTTCTTTTTTGGTGGCGATGGCGCTACCTTTCTCATTCCCGGCAGCCTTTTGAGTAAAGTCATGCAGGCACTGGCGCTTTACCGCAGCAATACGCTCGGTAATTTTAATTTGGAGCTTCGTACGGGCACAATACCCGTTAAGCAAATTTATGCCGCCGGACATAGTATCAACATCACAAAATACAGTAGTTCAAAGACGTTTTCTATTCCGGTAGTTTTGGGAGGCGGGCTGGATTATGCCGAGAAGATCATTAAGGGAGACGGCTACCTGCTTTCTGGCCATGAGTCCGCTGCTAATGAATTAGATCTTACCGGAATGCAATGCCGTTGGGACAAAATCCCCCCACCTTCTGATAAAGAGGAGATCGTAACGCTGCTGGTTGTTTCGCGCAATGTGGAGCACCAGCCCATAGCTTTTAAAAAAGTGCTCGAAAAGATGGATGCGCTGTATGGCCCGCCAGATAAGAGGCAGCCTATATCCGTAGGGAAGCTGAAACTGAAAACCACATTTGGCCGGCTAGGCAACGAAATGCGTGCCCGGCTCGGCGGCATTAAATGGTTCAGGTTGCTGAGCACGTGGCTGATAACATTGTATGGCTTCTTTTGGTTCAGTACCGAAAGAGGCAAAAATTACCTGAAGAGCCTTGTAGAAATGTCGGATACGCTTGTTATCGACGGAAAAATAAACACCGTAATAACCGGTTCTGCAAAACAACGTGAGGCGTTGCAAAAGCTATTGGATGCCATGGAATCTGACGGCGAGATCTTTTACGGCCTGCATGTGAGCAGTGCCTCCATCATGTCGTGCTACGTACGCAACCTTGAGGATGGGCACATTCATTTTGTCGATGGTTCTGAAGGTGGTTACACACAGGCCGCAAAAATGCTGAAGGGAAAACTCAGCAACGTTTGATCATACCGTTTTAAATTCATGGAGCTGCTTGCAGGATAGGACAGAAAAATTACCTTTGCTGCCTTATTAGTTCGCTATGAATAAAACTATTATATTATTTTTCTTATTTGCCATACATAACCTCTATTCACAGGAAAGCCTAAAAGACAATTCAGTTGGTTTCGTTGAGAATAAAGGCCAGATCATAAACCAAGATAATAAGATCAATAAAGAAGTATGCTATCTGCTGGCTACTCCCGGCCTTAACGTGCAGTTAAGAAAAACCGGCTTTTCTTATGATTTTTATGAGGCTAGTAAAAAATCTGCGGCTATTAAAAGTACCAATAAGAATTTTATAGGGGCAGATTACCCCGTTTTTGATGAAATAAGCAACTATAAAATCCACCGGGTTGATTTTGACTTCCAAAATATAAATCCAAATTCCAAAATTATAGCGCTTGGTAAATGTGAAGGGTACGACAATTTTTATAACCTGCCCTATAGTGGCGGTGTAACTAACGTTTTTAAATATAAGGAGATACTTTACAAAGACATCTACAAAAATATAGACCTGCATTTCTTTATTCCTGAAGACCGCAGCAAGCCTGTGGAATATAACTTTATAATACATGAAGGCGGAAATATTGATGATATTAAATTCAGGATTTCCGGGGCTAAAACACAACTGGACGGCAATTCCATAAAAATTAAATTACGTTTTGGCGAAATGAAGGAAACCATCCCATTAAGCTGGACAGAAGGAGATACACGTGAACCCATAAGCATAAACTACAGGAACATCAGTAAAAACAGCTATGGCCTTGCATTTGCCGGAGCAACGCCTGTCAGCAAAAAAATAATAATTGACCCTGTGCCAGTAAGGATTTGGGGGAGTTATTTTGGAGGTAATGAGACCGCTTTTCCATACAAAGCGACATCAGACCTTTCAAATAATTTTTATATTATTGGTTCTACTTCCAGCGCAACTAACATAGCGACATCAGGAGCACATCAATCAACAATGATTGGGGATTCAGATGGATATATTGTCAAATTTGACACTAACGGCCAACGGGTTTGGGGAACTTATTACCCTGTTATCCCGGCGGATATTGTTACTGATTCGCAACTTAACGTTATATTTTGCGGTGCTACAAATTCTTCTTCGAATAATATCACATCACCCGGTTCCTACCAAGAGGTAAAAAATCCCACCTACAGCGATATGTTCGCTGTAAAGCTCAATTCTTCAGGAATACGGGTTTGGGGGACTTTTTATGGTGGTATTGGAGGCGAAAGCTGCTATTCCCTTGATGTAGATGACAACAATGACGATATCTATTTAGGAGGCGGATCAGGCAGCCTTCAAAATGTCGCGAGCCCAGGCAGTTACCAGGAAGTATTCGGCGGTGATGCTGATGGGCTACTAGTCAAATTTTCTCCTGGTGGCCAAAGGATATGGGCAACCTATTTCGGGGGACACAAGCCGATGAGATTATGAGTACACAAGTGGCAGCTGACGGAAATGTATATATAGCAGGAACAGGAAGAAGTACTAATGGCATTTCAACTCCCGGCGCATATAAAGAAGTAACTGATGGTGATGGATTTATTGCAAAATTTGACAGTTCGGGCGCACGCATTTGGGGCACTTATATTGGCGGAGAAAATTATGATGCCATTTTTAGAGGAAAATTGGCAGGAAATAATTTTTGTGTTCAGGGCATAACTACCAGTCTAACTAATATTGGTACTCCCAATGCCTTTAATTCATCCTATCAGCAATCTTCTGACTTATCAAACTATTTCATAATCAATTTTGATGTATCTACACAGCAAGTGATTTGGGGCACATATTTTACAAGCCAGATAACCGACCTTTTCGTAACCCCTAACAATGAAGTTTATTTTTGTGGCGATACACACGCTACAACAGGAATCTCAACACCTGACTCGTATATGCCTGTTAAAGGGCCCTATATTAAATCATTTTTAATCAAGTTGAATAATATAGGCCAAAGAATATGGGGAACGTACTATGGCGGAAATATGGGCGAACAAATTTGTTTTTTGGCGGTAGATACATTGGGCGATATATATATGCATGGAATGTGTAATCAAAGTACAACCGGTATCGCGACCGAAAATGCTTTTCAATCCTCCATTCCCCCAGGAACGATGAGCACTTATATTGTTAAGTTCAGGGACTGCGCCTCTGCAAGTACCGTTTCATCAAATTCGCCTCTATGCATAGGGCAAAACATTGAACTTCATGCCCAGGGTGGCACCAATTATTTATGGACAGGCCCTAATGGCTTTACATCGACAGAGCAAAACCCGGTCATTCCTATGGCTGCAGCAGTAAATAACGGTACCTATTCCTGCTTCATATCGGGTACAGGGTGCGATGCAACAGTAACCACAGATATTGTTGTTGGAGATACCCTGGCTCCGGTACCATCGCTACCTGCCCTGCCTGCTATTTCCGGCGAATGCAGTGTAACTGTAGCCATAATACCTACTGCTATAGATAATTGCAGCGGTACAATAAATGCAGTTACAGCAGACCCGTTACAATACAACACTATCGGGACCTATACCCTACATTGGAATTATACCGACAATAATGGCAACACCGCGACCCAACAGCAAACGGTAACCGTAAATCCTGCTTCGGGGCCGGTTATCAATACTGAGGTTAGTTTTTCGCAATGCGAAGGCAGTACAACTATATTCGACCTTCCATCCGTTAACCCGCAGATCACTACATATCCGGGAGCCGTTTTTACATTCTATCTTTCCAATAGTGATGCATTGTCGCAAACAGGAGCTATTAATAACCCCCAATCTTTTTCAACAACATCCAGTCGCGATGTATATGCACTTGTCGTATTGCCAAACGGCTGCAAGGCTGTGGCAACGATACATCTTATAATAAACGCAAAACCTGTACTGAATAACGCTGTACTTGCAAAATGTTTTGGCGCCGGAACGGCAGAATTTGACCTGACTGAAGCACAAAATATAATTGATCCTTCAGGCATATTAACGTTGTCTTATTACGCATCACAAAACGACCTAACTACTAATAATGCCATTGCCAACAGTACGAACTTCGGGATAGCCGGTACTGTACAAACGATTTATGTAAAAGGAGTGAACAGCAATGGTTGTGCGAACACGGCAGAATTGCAGGTTACCGCTTCTAACATTTCCGAAATGCTGCTTCCGGACCATCTTGAATGTGCGGACCCGGATGGTAATGAGATCGCTTTCGACCTTTCAGAATACCAGGATGAGATATTAACTCTGCTGCCGACGGACACTTATGCATTTGAATATTACGGCAGTTACGATGATGCCTATAATGGCACCTCGAATAGCTTACCGGCTGAATATACATTTTCCTCAGGATCCCGGGAAATTTTCTTTAGGGTTATGGGTACTACAGGCTGCCCCTACATCATAAAATTAAACCTAAACATTATTGATCGCCCGGTCCTTAGTATGAACGCCGAATATACTTTTTGCCGGGGAAGCGATATTACCATAACAGCTGGCAGTACTTATGATAGCTACGAATGGTCAACAGGATCCTTAAGACCCGAAATCGTAGTTTCACAACCGGGGGACTATAGCCTTATGGTGGGAAAAGTAACAGGAGGCGTTACCTGCTATACAACAAAGCATTTTACTGTAACCGCATCAGATGAACCGCATATCGAAGATGTGATCATTCAGGATCTGACGGATAGTGATAATATGATCACTGTTTATCCTGATGAAGACACTTACGAATACTCTGTTGATGGCATTACTTATCAGCAGAGCAATATATTTACAGGCCTTCAAAGCGGAATGTACACTGTTTATGTGAGGGACACAGCAAGGTGCGGCATAGACAGCCGAAAAGTAACGCTGCTAATGTATCCTAAGTATTTCAGTCCAAATGCTGACGGTAAAAATGATTATTGGCACATAAAAAATTCCTTTTTCAGCGAAAAAATGACTGTTTTCATTTATGACAGATATGGAAAAGTGCTTGCTTCATTTAATCAACACACTCAAGGCTGGGACGGCACCTATAATGGAAGGCCAATGCCGGCTACAGATTATTGGTTCGTAATTGAGCGTGAAAATGGAACAGAATTTAAAGGGCATTTCTCATTACTCCGTTAACCCACAATTACTTATTTTTCTTTTTCATTAATGCCAGTATGCCGGCTGTCACCAATGCCCCGGCAAGGTAGTAGCCTACGGTAAGCGCTTTCGTTTTATTAGAATGTGCAACGGGCTCTTCGTCCAGCCCCAGTGGCTTTGGCAGTGTGACGGCCCCTACCCCGGCGGCAAGGCCATAGGCAATGGCGCGTGTAAAGAGATAATCTTTGTCGCCATTTCCTATCATGCCATAATACATGGTATTGCTAAGGATGTCGCCTGCAAGTGTTGCTGCATAGAGACTCTTTTTATCATCGATCTCAGCATCAAAATGCTGCAGTGTTTTTTGCAGCGCTTCTTCTCCAAGAAGGTCCACGCGCGGCATATCTTTACTTTTCCTTTTTAAGGATTCGTGAAGGATATTCAGGGCGATGGCGCCGCCAAGCCCTGCCAAAAGATTTTGTATTTTGCTCATGCTTTTATTTTTTAGTCGGAAATATAAAGTTCCGTTTAAAAACAGAGCAAGCGTGTTAGCAGTAGGTTAAATACGCTATAAAGTTTACTTAAGGAAATCCTCTATCATTGCTACTACTGCCTCCGGCATTTTGCTCTCCTTGTCCGGCATGCATATCTCGCCAATGTAATCGCCATGGCCGGACGGTACTATCATTAGCCTGGCATTGGGCAATAACTGTGATAATTTGAGCGCATGGGCATTTTGCACCACATCTTTGTCGCCATTAATAATAAGTGTTGGTGCAGTAATTGACTTCACGTCCACTTCGCTGATGTTCTTAAAATTGTTCATCCGTTCCACATCGCGGTTGAACATGGTGAGCAATCCTTTCGTATTTCCCGGATTGGCCTTCAGGTAAGCGTCTTTTAAAGGCTGCGGCATATCTTCGAACTTTGCATTTTTCATATAATCGAAAAATCCCGGAAACATCCCTTCACGGCTGTAGATGGCAGAAGCCAGGATAAGCTTATTGACTATCTCCGGGTGCCGGATGCCGATCTGTATTGCCGTAGTGCCTCCATTGCTGAAGCCCATGATGTCAGCTTTGGCAATAGAAAGCTTTTTGAGCAATGCCGCAACATCCTCGGCATCCTGTTCAAAACTCAATGGCTTATCACGGTCGGGCGTATGGCCGTGCGCCTGTAATTCGATGGCAATGACTTTGTGGGTTTGCGCCAATTGCGGAAGGACACGCCCGTAATTCGATTCAATAGTCGACCCGCCGCCATGAAGCAGCACGAGCGGGCTGCCGGAGCCATGTATCTCATAATATAGCTTAAAGCCGTTGATATCGGCATAATGCCCTTTGTTTTCCTGTGCCATTATAGTTGTCGTTATTGTGAAGATTAGTGCCGTCAGGAGGATGCGCATGATACGTTAGTTTAGTAGTGTAAAAATAGAATATAATACCAGGGGCCGCTTATGCGCCAATCGGGATGGGCAAATGCGCAATCAATCTATCTGCTGCTGACTTTTGAAAGTGCAAAATCTCCGTTATTATTTAATTTCCACTTGCGCAGGATGTCGATTGTTTCGCACGGCGAATCCAGCAGCCGCCGTTCGAGGCCTTTATCCTCAAGCACTACCTGATCGCCGATCCTAAAGCCATCAACGTAATATTTGCTGGAACTTTTGATGTAGACAATATGGATATTATTGTCGGCATCTGCACCAAAAATGATATCGTCGGAAAAAGGGTCATAACGCTCTTTTTCATTGCGAAGGTAAATGCATTTATTCTTCAGGTCGAATATCACATCCTCAAAATTCAGGAAAAAAGCATTGCCAATGATATTCATCCCGTTATTTGAAAAGCTATACACCACATTGTTCTTGAATATAATGTCGTTGTGCTTAACGACAGCAGAATCATGCCGGTTTAAGGTAGTTTGTGACACTCTAAATGCCACAAGATCAAAAAAGCTGTAAGAATCCGAAGCGCTGGGAAGCCCTTCGGCAGATTCGAGGGCGATTTGTCCGCTATAGCCGGTGTCAACAAGAAATTTTTCCCTGTGTCCGTTGACCTCTAAGAAGGTATAGTAATCATAGTCGAAGAAGCCGTGTTTCAATTCGAGCTTTATGTATTCATCGATATTTGCCGGAAGCAAATCAACGCTTGATAGAATTCCACGCTTATTATCGAAATGCAGCGTATAGTTTTTCATCGCACGCGATCCAAGAAGTAAATCAACAGGGATGCAGTTATCTTTGGCGAATTCTTCGTTGGCTAATATATTTGCATTGGTGCGTACATTTCCCAAGCCGGGTATATCTTCGCGGATCCTCCCCTTTTTAATAAATTTAAATCCGCCATTAGCATTCTGAATGAGCGATATACCACCGAACTTATGATCGAATTTACCTTTGTCAAAAAGGTTGGAATGTTCTGAACCGCTGTCAAATGAATACGTAATGCTTTTTACAGAGTCGCGGATCACATAATTATTAAAGCTGCTAATTTCAAATTTTACCTGCGAATAGTGCTTGGTTACAGTAAGCATTGCTGTAAGGAGAAGAAATCTGTTTAAAAATGTCATGTCGATTGGTTTTTGGGAAAACGGATCGTAGCTGTATTTATTATGGACTGTACATGCCTGAAAGTGTATATTAGCTCGCAAATTAATTATGCTTATATTTGAATTACGCAAAATGGACTAAAATGGAGACAGCATCATTACAGGATTTTTACAGGGAAATGGGGTTTGTTAAAGATAACGAACTGAGTACTATTTTGCCCGACGGTATCGATAAGGAAATAGGACATTTCAATGTTTTCGGTACAGCCGCAATCCGGAAAAAGGTAAAGCAGACCAAAGTGATGCCCTACAACAGGCGTACCTATTATAAGATCAGCCTGATCAACGGCCACAACCGGGCCGAATATGCCGACAAGGTAATCGACATCAAAAAGCATGGCCTGCTCTTTGCCTCCCCCAAGGTGCCTTACAATTACATTCCCGTAGACGACGATCAGGCCGGCAGCTTCTGTATTTTTACGCATGATTTCATGGCTTTGTCGCACAGCGGCATCAAGCTGGATGAATTGCCAATCTTCATGCCAGGTGGCTACCCGGTTTTCCAACTTACAGAAAGCCAGGCAAAGGAAGTCGGGCATATTTTCGAAAAGATGTTTGCCGAACTGGACTCGGATTATGCATTTAAATACGACCTTCTTCGCAATTATGTGCTGGAGCTGATCCATTACGGGCAAAAGCTGCAGCCCGATATAAACCTGTATACGTCACACAACGCTTCGGCACGCGTTACAGCGCTGTTTGTGGAGTTGCTGGAGCGGCAGTTTCCCGTTACATCCACAGGACAGCAGCTGGAACTGCGCACCCCAAAGGATTATGCCGACAAACTCGCCATACATGTAAACCACCTCAATAAGGTGCTGAGGGAAAATACCGGCCGTACGACTTCTGATTTTATCAGCAGCCGCATTGCCCGGGAAGCAAAGATCCTTTTAAAGCAAACCGACTGGAACGTATCGGAGATCGCACATTCGCTCGGCTTTGAAGAAGTAGCGCATTTTTCCAATTTCTTTAAAAAGCTTTCGGGTGTATCGCCACTGGCTTTCCGCTCCTGATAGTTTAACAAAGTTTCAACTACATGGCACCCGATTTGAATATTGCAAATTTTAGATTGAAATAGGTAAATGCTGCGATCCCGGATTGACCGAACTTTGCTGTATCAAAACTTTAATAATATGAATACGAAAAACAAAATCGCATTGGTAACCGGCGGCAGCCGCGGACTCGGCAGGAATATGGCCCTTAGCCTTGCCAAAAAAGGTATTGATGTAGTACTAACGTATAACAGCAACAAAGACGAAGCCGACAAGGTTGTTGCAGAGATACAGTCGCTGGGGCAAAAAGCGGCAGCTTTCCAACTCGATGCAGGAAATGTGTCTTCCTTCGATGGCTTCTTCAGAAATGTTACAGCACACCTTGAAGAGAAAGCCGGAAGTAAAAATTTCGACTTCCTGATTAATAATGCAGGTACTGCGTTATACGCTCCTTTCGCCGAGACAACAGAGGAGCAATTCGATACTGCATTAAACATTCATTATAAAGGGGTCTTTTTCCTAACTCAAAAAGCATTGCCATTCCTGAATGACGGAGGGCGTATCATCAATATCGCGTCAGGGTTGGCTCGCTTTTCATTTCCGGGGTCATCGGCCTACGGATCAATGAAAGGCGCGGTGGAAGTACTTACACGTTATCTGGCAAGGGAACTGGGATCACGAGGCATTGCAGCG
>NZ_CP029186.1:2485000-2705000 GCF_003096035.1 Flavobacterium album
CTTATTTATTCCCTGCAAAAAAAGCATTCTGTAGCTACAGTAGAAGAACTGCTTGCCATACAGGAAGCCCTCGACGGTAAAGCATTACTGGCCGGTGACATTGATTCAGCCATAGAGAAACTCGCAATGGAAAGCGGGAAACATAAAGCACAGGCTGACGATACGGCTGCGTTATTGCACGAGCAGAGGCAGCGCGCCATACCGGTACTTACCGAAAAAGTCACCGCAATATTATCACAGCTCGGGATGCCCAACGCGCGCTTCAATTTTGAAGTTAAGACAGCGGACACCTATTATGCTAATGGAAAAGACATCATGAGCCTGCTTTTCTCGGCTAACAAAGGTACCGATTTCGGCCTGCTGAAGAAAGTAGCATCAGGTGGTGAGATGTCGCGTATCATGCTGGCCGTGAAGGCTGTATTGGCAGAATATTCCAAGCTGCCGACCATTATCTTTGATGAGATCGATACCGGTGTTTCGGGTGAGATTGCCAACAAGATGGGCGACATCATGAAAGGCATGAGCAGGGGTATGCAGGTATTTGCGATAACCCATTTGCCACAGATCGCCTCGAAAGGGGAGCAGCATTATAAAGTGTTCAAGACCACGCAGGGAGAAACTACAGTATCTGAACTGAAGCTGCTTACCAAAGAAGAACGCGTACGGGAGATTGCCGAAATGCTTTCCGGTAAGGATATCTCCGATTCCGCCTTAAACCACGCGAGGGCATTGCTGAACTAAAAAATCAGGCTATATTTGCTATACTTATCAATAAACTATATTTCAGAGATATGATCATCGAACCAAGAATGAGAGGATTTATTTGCCTGACAGCCCACCCGGGCGGCGCAGCGCAAAACGTGAAACAACAGATAGAATATGTAAAATCTAAAGGCCCGATAAACGGCGCTAAAAAGGTTTTGGTTATAGGGGCCTCTACTGGCTTCGGGCTTTCATCGAGGATAACAAGCGCTTTCGGTAGTGATGCCGCTACCATAGGCGTATTTTTTGAAAAACCGCCCGTTGAAGGCAAGACCGCCTCGCCAGGATGGTACAATTCGGCTGCATTTGAGGAAGAAGCGCATAAAGCAGGCCTGTATGCAAAGAGCATCAATGGTGACGCTTTCTCTAAAGAAGTGAAGCAGCAAACGATGGATTTGATAAAGGCCGACCTCGGACAAGTGGACCTGGTAATATACAGCCTGGCTTCGCCGGTGCGCCAGCATCCTGAAACTGGTGTGCTGCACCGCTCGGTACTGAAGCCTATCGGTGGGGTGTTCAGTAACAAGACAGTAGATTTCCATACCGGTAAAGTATCGGAAGTTACGATCCAGCCCGCTGAAGGCGATGATATAGAGAACACAGTTACCGTAATGGGTGGCGAAGACTGGGCAATGTGGATGGATGCATTGAAAGATGCCAACCTTCTTGCCCCGGGCGCTGTTACCGTGGCCTATTCGTATATAGGGCCTGCTTTGACAGAGCCTGTGTACAGGAAAGGGACTATTGGCCGTGCTAAAGACCACCTGGAAGCAACAGCCTTTGAAATAACAGATAACCTGAAAGATATTGGCGGTAAGGCGTATGTTTCGGTAAACAAAGCATTGGTTACACAGGCGAGCTCGGCAATTCCCGTGATTCCGTTGTATATCTCGCTGCTTTATAAGATAATGAAGGAGGAAGGCGTGCATGAAGGGACGATAGAGCAAATGCAGCGCCTGTATAGTGAAAGGCTGTTTACGGGTGGCGAAGTGCCTGTTGATGAAAAAGGCAGGATACGCATAGACGATTGGGAAATGCGCGACGACATCCAGGAGAAAGTGGCTGCCCTATGGGAAAAAGCTACCACCGAAAATCTTTCTGAAATAGGCGACCTCGAAGGTTACAGGAAAGACTTTTACAACCTTTTTGGATTTGATTATAAAGATGTGGATTATAAAGCTGACACAAACGAGATGGTTGGTGTTGATAGCATAAAATAGCATATTCATATTGTAAATATAAAGCTCCCTATGGGGGCTTTTTTTGTTTTATAGGGCTAAAAACATATGATTGTACAGTTAATTTTTAGAAAACGTTAACGCCTTTGGTTATACATTTAAAATTGGCATATATAATACACTTGGCATAATAATTATGATATTATTGTTTTGACATTAAATGAATTATGTGAAAAAAATGTATTATTCGATTATTTTATCTTCTAAAGGCTATATTTTACTTAACTATATTTAGTATTTCAGTTAAATATAACGATATTTTTAAAAAATAGGGGTAAATTGTAACAATGCTGTAAAATTAAATAGTAATTAATGATATATTTGTATGTTAAAGAAAAATTAAATCTTATGAACCAAATCTACAATTTCATTAAGGGAATGCTTTCGCTTCCCCGGAAAGTCAGGGAAGAAGGTGCTTTCACGAGCTTGCCGGAAAGGCAGGGCGGAGGGCTTTTTTCCATGACGGCCTTTGTGGCTGTGGCGGTGCTTTTGTTATTCGGAAGCGCCAGTTCCTACGCCCAAACGACGTATTATTCAAAGTCTGCAGCTACAGATTTTAATAGTACCGCGAGTTGGGGGACCGGAACAGACGGTACAGGAGCTGCTCCTGCCGCAATTTCAAACGCTGATAATTTTGTCATCGCTAACAACTCGGCAATGGCACTATCAGGAAATGCGGCTGTACGTCAGCTGACAATCAACGCAGGTAGCCTTACTGTGAGCGCCAACACGCTTACCGTAAGCACAGCAACTACGTTTGACAGCAGCTTTACGGTTAACACGGGAGGTACATTCACGATAAGTGGTGGTAGCCTTATTGTTAACGGTAACGTACTGTTCAATTCAGGCAGTAATTTTAACCAGTCGGGAGGTATAATATCTGTCGATGGTAATAACGGAGGCTCTGTTACGGGCAGCGTTGCTACGGGTACGCAAATATTTGCCATTGGTAGTATAGCAACAGGTTATTCTGCCGGGACAGTTTCACTAACAGGCGGAAAAATAATAATTGTCGATCCGCATGCGGCGGCAGGGACGAACGACTACGCTTTTAACGTGAATGCTTCTTCTACAGCAATGAATATCACGGCTGGTACGGGACACACGCTTCAGATAGGTGATGGTGTTTCTACCGATGCGGGTGGTAATGCCACAAACGGTTTCTGGGTATATTTCTGGTATGGCACAGGGGCTTTTAAGCCGGGTAATTATGTTATCAATTCCGCAGCCGGAACAAACAGGTTTGTATTCCAGCAATACAGGTCTATTGTGGGTGGCGACCTTACGATTACAAAAGGTGAGTTGGTGCTTTCGAGTACCGGCCCGTATATATTTGCCGGCAACATATCTGTTGATGGCACGCTTACTTCCATATCTCAGGTTATCCTTGGCAACGGTAGCTATACCGGCGGCACATCTTATTCGGAAACGCCTGCTACAGTGCCTCAAACTGTTTCGGGTACAGGTGTTTTCAGGAACGCATTAACATCCCCTACAGCAAACTTTGCTACGTTGAGTATTAACAACTCGACAATCGCAGGTGTAACTATTTCCGGCTATAACAACATTGCAAGCCAGCCGGCAAATTCAATGTCTGTTAGCGGTACATTGGAATTTAAAACGGGCAGGGTTGGTACTACAGGCGGCGCTTCGGTTGTTTTGGGTAATTCATCACCTGCTGCCGGTACGCTCACATACAACGCCGGTACTGGATTTAAGACAGGAACAACTTTCGGAAGGTGGTACACTGCTACGGGTACGGGAACTAATTTCGCAGCAGGTTCTGACGCAACTGGTACTGCATCAAGGTATCCTTTTATAAACTCATTCGGTGTTGACAGGTCGGCCTGGATAGAAAGGACAACCCCATCCGGGGCGGGAGTAGTTGCGATCACTTATAATGAGACAGCAGGCGTATCAACCATCGCTGCAACAGACGGAGCAACTGCCGTTGATGTGAAATCGAATGATACATGGGCCGTATCTATGCCTGCAGGTACACCTACGGCAACGTCATTTAAAATACAGCTCCAGGCGCCGACTTTATTTGGCGGCTTGTTGGCGAGTGCCAGTGCAAGGGTAATACAGGGAACAACTTTTGTAGGTACGCACCAGGCGGGTACTACTACGCCGGGTGCACAAAGGATAGGGCTTACGCAGGCTGAACTTACAGCAGCGCCTTTCAGCATAGCTGCATCTTCGGCTGATACCCCATTCGTTTCGGTGGCCAGCGGTAACTGGAATGACCCTGCTACATGGAACAAGAACATGGTACCTTCATGTACCGATGTGGTTACGATTACAGCCGCTACTTCGGTAACTTCGAATTCAGCCGGTAATGTTGCCAAAAACCTTACCATCAACACCGGTGGTTCGCTTATTGTTGCGTCTGGCGACCTAACGATAGGCTGTACCCTGAACAATAACACTTTTGTAAATAACGGCACGCTGACGGTTTCGGGTGGAACATTGAATGTGAATGGAAACATGACACACAGTTCAGCCTCGATATTTAACCAGAGCGGCGGTAACATCAATGTTGATGGTAATGCCGCAGGCGTTGCTGCAAACTCGGTAGCATCGGGTACTTCAATTGTACAATTAAACAGCAACATGATTTTCTGGACAGGTGGTACGCTAACGATAGTAGACCCTCATGCAAACAGTACTGCTTCGAATGTTTTAGCATATAATAATGCTTCGAACGTGAACGTAACGGCAGGGCATACGCTTCGTTTCGGGAACGGCCTTTCAACCGATGCGGGCGGAAACGCAACTAACGGATTCCGCATTGCTGCAAACGCAGGATCGGGAAGGATCTCGTTTAATAATTTTGTTATCGATGCGCTTGCTGGTACCAACCGCTATGTAACCACAGCTTCTGCTTTTGGTATTAACGGCGACCTGACAATCAATGCTAACAGCGAATTCAGGCAGGGCAGCACAACTTATGTTGCAGGCAATATCTATAACAACGGGTCGTATGTAAATACATCGACATTGTATTTTGGTAAGTTTATTGACGGTACCGCAGGGCCTGCTGTAAATGCGCAAATGCTTACCGGCCTTGGTACATTTACAAATGCTGCTACAGGATCTACAGCGAATGTTACATCTCTTACGGTAAACAATACAAGTGTTGGCGGCGTTACGATCTCGTCACCAATCTCAGTAAGCGGCACGCTTACGCTGACAGCCGGAAAAGTGAACACCTCGCTTACCAGCCAGCTTACTTTAGGTACTGCAACGGCTGCGGGTACTTTAACAGGAGGCAGTGATACGGCTTATATCAACGGGCCTTTTGCAAGGACTATCGCTTCGGGCAATGCCAATACAAACTATATCCTTTTCCCTGTAGGAAAAACAACGTATGCCCCAATATGGCTTGCACCGGCAACAACTTCGGTGTCAGTTATGAAAGCCGAGGCATTTGATGTAAACGCAGGTACACCGGATACAGGCATCGCGAACCTTTCTGCTACAAGAAGGTGGGAGGCGCCTTTGCTTTCCGGAACAATGACAAGCCTTAACGTGAGGATGAGCAATGCTGTCTTCACTACGGATAACATTCCTGTAATGGCTCCGTCAGCGGCGGGTGCATATGCCGGTTCTTTCGGAAGCCCGGCTACTTATGTTGCAGGCCCTCCTGCAACCATACAGTCAAATAACGCAGTTGCTGCAGCTGCCTACACAGGATTCCTTTCGTTTGCAACGCTAAGCCCTTGTACAGGCGTACCGGCTCCGGGCAATACCATCGCTTCACAAAATGCGATCTGCTTAGGTTCATCGGTTGCTTTATCGGTACAGAATGCGGTTGCCGGTTCGGGAGTAACTTACCAGTGGCAAAGCTCGCCGGATAATATTACTTACACAGATATTTCTTCGGCAACAGGAACTACTTATACTGCGACTCCGGCACAGCCAACTTATTACAGGCTTAATGTAACCTGCGCTTCCGGCCCTTCGACAGGATCTTCTACACCGGTGCAGATAACATTTGCAAACAACATTACCTCGGTAACGCCTGCTGCACGATGCGGCGAAGGTACAGTATCGTTAGCAGCTGAGGCAAATTCCGGCGCAACCGTTAAATGGTATGCTGCTGCTACCGGAGGCGCTCCTGTGGGAACAGGTTCTCCTTTCGTAACACCTTCGATTAACGCTACTACTACTTACTATGCTGCAGCGCTTACTGCAACTACAGGTACAACAGTAATCGGTACGGCGAGTACACTGACAGGCGATACAGAGCAGCCGACAGCTTTCAATAACCGTTGGCCGAGCTACAAGCAGCAGATCATATACAGTGCTTCTGAATTATCGGCAGCGGGTCTTGTAGCAGGAAACATTACATCGTTGGCATTTAATGTGGCTACTTTAGGAAGTGCTGCTACAAATCCTAACTTTACCGTTAAGATAGGCACTACTGCCGGTACGTCATTTGCTAATACGACTTACCTTACGCCGACATTTACAACGGTATTCGGTCCTGCAACTTATACGCACACTGCTACAGGCTGGCAGACTATAAACTTTACCACGCCATATTCGTGGGATGGTACTTCGAACATCGTGCTTGAATTTACAATGAGCGGTGCAGACCTTAGTAATAATACCCAGACGTATTATACCGATACTACTGTTAATACCGTAAACTGGATATATAGCAATAATACTTCTACTACAGGTACGCTGTCTTCAAAAAGGCCTAACATTACTTTTGGCGGACAGGTGGGATGCCTCTCAGGAAGGGTTCCGGTTGTAGCGACTGTGGTTACTCCTCCAACATTTACCCTGAGCGCTGCGACTGCTGCAATTTGCAACGGACAATCTGTAACAGTAACCGCTACTGCAGGTGCTGCTGATTTTGATACTTATGTGTGGACACCTTCAACAGGCGTAACAGGCAATGCAACAACGGGATGGACATTCACCCCGACTGCAACAACCACCTATACGCTAAATGCTTCGCAATCTACAGGCGGGATGTGTGCTACAAGCAGAACAGTTACCATTACGGTTAATGCGCTTCCGGGTGTAATATCGGTAACGCCGCCTGCCGGCCCTGTGTGTACTAACACCATAGTTCCGCTAACGGCTGCAGGTGCCTCGGTTTCAGCTACAGCGACCATTGGTACAGCTACAACCCAAACTGGAGATACAGAAGAACTCACTTCATTCAATAACAGAAGGGTAACTTACAAGAGCCAAACCATATATACGGCTGCCGAATTAACTGCGGGCGGCCTTCAGGCAGGGAATTTAGTGTCTATAGCCTATAATATCTCATCAATAGGTACAGCGGCTACAAATCCTAACTATACTGTAAAAATTGGTACTACAGCGCTTACAGCATTCCCGGATACTTCATATTTGAGCGAAGCTTCGTTTACAACTGTATACGGCCCGGTTAACCAAACCCACGCTGTTGGCCTGAATACCATTACATTCTCTACGCCCTACCTTTGGGACGGAGTATCGAATATTGTAATTTCTGTTTCAATGTCAGGGGCCGACGGCTTGTATAATGCCCAAACGTATTATACCGATCTTGGCGCCAATACTACGCTGTATAATTATAACGACCTTACCGCGACTGCAGGTACAATTTCTACAAAGAGGTTTAATGTGCTTATTGCACAATCATTTTCAAATCCTGTAACATGGTCTCCGGTAACCAACCTCTATACAGATGCTGCGGCTTCAGTGCCTTACGTTGCGGGAAGCAATGCATCGGTTGTTTATGTTAAATCTGCAACACCTGTAGCCACTACTTATACAGCAACTGCAACAAATGCATCAAACTGTACAAGGACTGCAACTGCGGAAGTAAATACAGTAAACTGCGATATCGACTGGGCTAATGTTCAGTGGCCTGCGAGTGGTACCATAACTACATGTGAGGACTTTACGATATATGCGCAGGTGTACAAAGCCGGTGTTACCGAAGCTGCCGGACAGGGAGCTAACATCACAGCGTGGATAGGTATTTCCACTACAAATACAGATCCTTCGACATGGGCTGAATCAAGCTGGCACCTTGCAACATTTAATCTTCAGGTGGGTAATAATGACGAATATATGTATACTGTTTCAGGCCTGCCTGCCGGTACGTACTACTATGCAAGCCGATTCAGGTTCCTGACCGGTTCCAATTACTACGGAGGCTATGTAGGCGGACAATGGGATGGCACTACAAACGTAAGCGGTACACTGACTGTTAATGGTACAGCTGCCCCAACAGCAGCAGCTACGCAGACATTCTGTAACGCAGGCACGGTTGCCGGGCTTGCAGCTACAGGAACTGCCATCAAGTGGTACAGCGCCGCAACAGGCGGAACTGCACTGGATGGTACGACCGCACTTACTAACGGAGGTGTTTACTATGCATCACAGACAGTAGGAGGTTGCGAAAGCTCAACAAGGGCAATGGTTACAGTTACGGTTAATACACCGGCTGCGCCTACCGCAGCAGCAACACAAACTTTCTGTAATAGTGGCACTGTTGCAGGACTTGCCGCAACAGGTACGGCCGGAGCAACCATCTCATGGTATGCAGCCGCTACAGGCGGAACAGCTCTGGATGGTACTACGGCGCTTACTGACGGAGGTGTTTATTATGCTTCACAAACGGTTAATGGCTGCGAGAGCGCTACAAGGACTATGGTTACAGCATCTGTAGGTGTTATTGCTGCTCCTGTAGCTGTTGCATCGCAAACAGTTTGTAACTCGGGCACCGTGGCAGATCTTGTTGCGACTGGTGTTGCAGGAGCTACCATAACATGGTATACTGCAGCGACAGGTGGAACGGTTGTACCGTCAACTACGGCGCTTACAAATGGCGGTGTATACTATGCATCTCAAACTGTAGGCACTTGCGAAAGCACTACAAGGACTATGGTTACTGCAACTATTAATACAGTGGCTGCCCCGGTAGCTGCGGCATCCCAAACCGTATGTAACGCAGGCACACTTGCTGACCTTGCTGCAACAGGCGGTGCAGGAGCAACCATCACATGGTATGCTGCTGCAACAGGAGGTACTTCGTTACCTGCAACTACAGCGCTTACAAATGGCGGTGTGTACTATGCATCGGCAACGATATCAGGCTGCGAAAGCACTACGAGGACTATGGTTACTGTAACTGTGAATACAGTGGCTGCCCCGGTAGCTGATGCTTCTCAAACAGTTTGTAATTCAGGTACCCTTGCTGATATAAATGCTACAGGCGGTGCAGGAGCGACGATTACATGGTATGCAGCTGCAACAGGTGGAACCGCATTACCTCTTACAACTGCACTTACAAATGGCGGTGTATACTATGCATCAGCTATGGTTTCAGGATGTGAAAGCGCAACAAGGACAATGGTTACTGCAACGGTTTCTGTTGTTGACGCACCAACTGTTACTACGGTACAGCCAACTTGTACTACAGCTACAGGTACTATTACGGTTACGGCACCGGTTGGCGCCGGATTTATGTATAGTATAGATGGTACTAACTTCCAGGCTTCACCGGTTTTTGCTGGTGTTGATACCGGTTCTTATACCCTGACTGCGAAAAATGCATCAAACTGTACAGCGACCGCATCGGTATCAATAGATGCTGCGCCTTCAGCTCCGGCTCAGGCAACTGTTACTACGGTACAGCCAACATGTTCGGCTGCTACAGGTTCTGTTACAGTTACTGCACCAATTGGCGCCGGATATACATATAGTATTGACGGAACGAACTTCCAGGCTGGAACTGCATTTACAGGCCTGGTAGCAGGCACTTACAATGTAACAGTTCAGGCTGCCGGTGGATGTACATCTGTTTCTGCTCCGATTACCATAAACGCGGCTCCGGCTGGCCCTGATGCTCCGACAGGAGAGGCTACGCAGGTAATTACTGTTGACGCTGCTGCCGATGCAACGATTGAAGATATTGTTGTTACAGCTACAGGTACTATTACATGGTATGCTACCGAAGAAGACGCGCTTTCAGGCTCTAATGCTTTGGCAACAGGCACACAGGTAACAGACGGTACTACCTACTACGGAACACAGACTATTGAAGAGTGCGAAAGCGCGCCTATCGCTGTAACGGTAGATGTTGTGTTAGGTAAGGAAGACTTTAACATTAGCGCTTTCAGGTACCATCCGAACCCTGTGAAAGATGTACTGAACATATCGTACTCGTCTGAGATAAGCGCTGTAATGGTATACGACCTGCTTGGTCAAAAAGTATTGTCAAAACAACCTAATGTAAATGAGGTGAAACTTGACTTGTCCGGCCTGGCAGATGCAACATACATCGTAAACGTGACTGTAGGCGATACTGTGAAGACAATTAAAGTTGTAAAAAAGCAATAATGATATATACAGATATCTGAAATTAAGCCACCCGAAAGGGTGGCTTTTTTTTAGCCATATTTTAATTGTAGTAATTTTTGTTGCGGTAACGCAAGTAACATGGCTTTTATCTTGTTAATAAAATGTTGTTATAAGGTGCGTAATGTTAAATTACAAACAAGCGTTTTGCAGATATCTTATTATTTACAACGAATAGTCTTGTTAAATGTTAAATAATTTGATACATTGATGTTTTATTGCGAATCATTCAAAAATTAAATATTAAATTTTTGGCTTTGGGTTTTCTGTTATTAATTGTTAATTTTATTAGCAATAAATCATAAATTTTATTAAATGAAAAACACTACTATCTTTAAAACCTCAAATTCTGGGAAAAATTTGAGGTTTTGGCATTTTTGCCTGATGCTTTATGCACTCTTTTCGGTCACGGGCGGGTATGCCCAGGGAACGATCAGCGTGGGTTCGGGAACAGCAAACAGTTCCTTCTACATGCCGGTCAGGGCTTATTATGGTTATTCGTATACCCAGCAAATCGTCACCGCTTCGGAATATGCGGCCGGCGGTGGTGTTGCGGGAAACATAACCAAGATCAGGTACTATATCTCTACGGCTGAAGTACCGTTAAACACCTGGAATAACTGGACCATCTACATTGGGCACACCAGTAAGACGGCGTTTGCAAACACTACAGATTGGGAACCTGCGGCAAACCTTACACAGGTATTTTCGGGGACTGTAACACAGGCGTCAAACAGCTGGATGGAAATCACGCTTACAACGCCATTTGCTTATAATGGCACCAGCAACCTGGTAATTGGCGTAGACGAAAATGCACCACTATACACCAGCGGTATTAACGATACCTATTTTGGGTCGTACACCTCGGCTGCCAATACAGGGATTTATTATTATAATGATACTACCAACCCGAACCCGGCATCGCCACCTACTGCAAACGGAAGGACATCGACACTTCCGAGGATACAGTTTGTAGGTGCGGTGGCATCATGCCTTCCGCCAACATCTGTGGTAATCAGCGGCACATCGGCAACTTCGGCTACTGCAACGTTGACTGCTCCGTCGAGCGCGCCTTCAGGAGGATATGATTATTATATCTCTACTACCAACACAGCGCCTACTACGGCTACTACAGGAAACGTTTCGGGTACAACTATATCATTAGGTTCGCTTACTGCCAATACAACGTACTACCTTTGGGTAAGGGGTAATTGCGGCAGCGGCAGCACCAGTTTGTGGAGCGGGGTTACCACATTTACCACGGCCTGCGATCCGCAAAACATCCCGTACACACAGGATTTTGAATCGGTTACAACGCCGCAGCTGCCGGAGTGTACATCGGTACAAAACGCAGGTTCCGGCAATAACTGGGAAACAAACAGCCCGGCTGCCTATGGCTTTAGCAACAAAGCGCTACGATATGCCTACAACACGGCCGCCGCTGCAAATGTATGGTTCTTTACCAAAGGACTTAACCTGACAGCTAACACTTCGTACAGGATAACCTATAAGTATGGAAGCGCAGGATTCAGTGAAAAGATGAAAGTGGCTTATGGCACCTCTCCAACTGCGGCTGCAATGACATTGCCATTGGCAGACCACAATGGTTTTACTACAAGCCCGCTTACCAACACAGTAGATTTTACACCGGCAGCGTCAGGCGTATATTACTTTGGATTCAATGCCTATTCTGTAGCCAACCAGTTTTGGATATTCCTTGATGATATAAGCATTACGCTTACTCCAACATGTCTTGCACCTACAGCGCTTACAAGCGCTACGGTATCTACTACATCTGGAACGGTATCATGGACAGCGCCATCAACGGCTCCTGCCAATGGCTATGAGTACTACACGAGCACTACTAATACAGCCCCTACAGCATCAACTGTTGTTTCGGGAAGTGTAGCTGCAGGTGTTACTACAGCAACAATTGGCGGGCTTGCGCCAAATACTACCAATTACGTTTGGGTAAGGTCTAACTGTACGGCATCAGACCAGAGTACATGGTCAGGCCCTACAAGCTTCTACACAGGTTACTGTACGCCGGCGCCTTCAAGTGTAGATGGTACGGGTATAACCAATGTTACATTAGGCGGCATTAATAATACTACTGCCGGTGAAACAGGAAACTACGGAAACTATTCTGCAATAACCGGTAGCGGTGCATTAGGCTCTACAGTAAACTTTAGCATAACGCTAAATAGCTGTGATACTTTCTCTTGCTATACATACGGCACAAAAATCTGGATCGACTGGAACAATGACCTTGATTTTTCCGATGCAGGTGAATTGGTTTACACCGGGCTTTCAGGAAGTACGGCACCTATTATCCTTACAGGATCATTTGTTGTACCTGCAAATGCATCGCTTGCAGGAAACCACAGAATGAGGATAGGCGCTACCGATAATGATTCGGGCCCTGCTGATGCATGCTATACAGGAACGTATGGTACTTTCGAAGATTATACTTTCAATGCCTTTATGCCTCCTGCACCTGTTGTTACTTCGTTTACACCGGCAACCTACTGTGCTGCTTCGGGCGTAATTACCATTACCGGTACAGACCTTGGCAATGCAACACTAACCGTAGGCACAACCCCGGTTACTATAACAACTAATACAGCTACACAAATAGTTGCTACTGTTGCTGCTGGTGTTTCCGGCCCTGTTACTGTTACTACAGTAGGAGGTACCACTACTACGGCAGATTCATTTGCTGTAACAGCTCCAACGGCTATAGTGCTTAGCGCTACTTCAGACGCAATATGTGTAGGCCAAACCAGCGACCCTGTCACCATTACTTCAGGAGCTGCTGCTTTCGATACCTTCGAATGGTCACCGCTTGCAGGTGTTTCAGGAACTGCTGCTACAGGCTTTACATTTAGCCCTGCTGCTACGACAACCTATACTTTAACAGCTTCAAATGCAGTTTCGGGATGTGTTACAACAACAACATTCACTGTAAACGTAAATGTGCTGCCAACGGCACTTGTATTGCCTGACAGCGCTGCAGTTTGCGAAGGCGGAAGTGCTGTAGCAATACAGGCATCGGGAGCAACAACAATGAATACTATACTTGCAGAGAACTTTAATGGCGCTTCAAACAACTGGACTACCGCAAATAACGGAACTGGCGGTACGGTTGCAAATGCTGCATGGACTTTGCGTGCAGACGGATACCAGATACCATCTTATAACGTTGTGCACAGTAATGATAATTCACAATTCTATTTGTCAAACAGCGACTCGCAAGGCAGTGGCAGTACTACATCTGTTATCTTAGCTTCTCCTGCGTTCAGTACTGTTGGATATAGCTCAGTAAACGTTTCATTCTACCATTTCTACCAGCAATGGCAAACGTCTACAGCAAAAGTAGAAGCTTCGGTAGATGGTACTGCGTGGACAACTTTACAGACATATAGTGCAAATACCGGCACTTATACAGCTTTTGCATCGGCAAATATTGCCCTGACAAATGCGTTCCTTAACCAGCCGGTGGTGTACATCAGGTTCAAGTTTGATGCCTCATGGGGTTATTTCTGGGCTATCGACAATGTTGCCATATCAGGCCAGCAGGGAGCTGATATAACATGGTCGCCACAGGCAGGCCTTTACACCGATGCTGCTGCTACAGTGGCTTATACCGGACAGGCTGCTTCTACAGTATATGCAAAACCTACTGCAACTACTGCTTATACCGCTACTGCTACAAACCCTTCGGGATGTTTCGTTACAGATGCTGTTGAGGTAATGTACCACAATACTCCTGCACCGGCAGCTGATGCCTTACAAACAGTATGTAGTGGTTCAACCATTGCAAGCCTTGAAGCTACAGGCTCTGGTATTAGCTGGTATGCTGCTGCTACAGGCGGAAATGCACTGGCTGCAAATACCGTTCTTGTGGATGGAGCTACTTATTATGCAGCGCAGGTTGCCGATGGCTGCCAAAGCGTAACAAGGACAGCGGTTATGGTAGACCTTACAGTAACTCCTGCTCCAACGGTGGCTGATGACACACAGACATTCTGTGGTTCGGGTACTGTTTCCCAAATCGTTGCTACAGGTACAGGCCTTAAATGGTATACAACGCCAACAGGAGGAAATGCTGTTGCGGAAACTTCTGCATTAACGCCAGGCGTTACGGTATATTACGGATCGCAGACAATAGATGGCTGCGAAAGCTCTGCCAGGACTGCTGTTGCAGTTTTATTGAATGTTACCGATGCTCCTCAGGCTGCTGCTCAACAAACATTTTGTAATATGGGAACTGTAGCCGGATTGATGGCAACAGGATCTGGCGTACAATGGTACAGCGATGCTACAGGCGGAACGGCTCTTGCATCGTCTGCAGCGCTTACTGACGGAGGTGTTTACTACGCATCGCAAACAATGAATGGCTGCGAAAGCATGACAAGGACTATGGTGACTGTATCTATCAGCACACCAGATGCTCCGGACGCAGAAGCAGCGCAGACTTTCTGTAATTCAGCAACTGTGGCAGACCTTATGGCTACAGGTGAGGGTATACAATGGTATAGTGCCGAAACGGGCGGAACTGCCCTTGCAGCTACCACGCCACTTATGAATGGTATGATGTATTATGCATCAAGGACTGTAAACGGTTGTGAAAGCGCAACAAGGACAATGGTTACAGCAACAGTAAATATGACGGCTGCACCGGTTGTTGCCGTGGCGCTGCAATCATTCTGTAATAGTGCTACAGTAGCAGATCTTGATGCTGAAGGTACAGATATTCAATGGTATACTTCTGCAACCGGCGGCAACGCAATGGCTGCCGATGGTGAGCTGATGGACGGAATGCTGTATTATGCTTCGCAAACGGTTAACGGCTGCGAAAGTACGCAAAGGGCTACTGTGGCTGTATCGATAAATACAGTTGCAGATCTTACCGGCGACGCACAACAGACGATAACAGTAGGTAATGCTGATGATGCAACTATAGAAGATCTTGTAGTAGATGGAAATGGTTATGTTACATGGTATCCTACTGAAGAAGATGCGTTGGCAGGTACAAACGCGATAGAGCAGGGTACAACACTTGTATCAGGAGATACTTACTATGCTATGCAAACGGTAGGCAACTGTACAAGTATGAACGTATTTGCAGTTACGGTAGATGTAACATTGGGCGGCGAGCAGTTTAATGCTGCTGCATTCCAGTACTATCCGAACCCTGTGAAAGATGTTCTGAATGTTTCCTACTCATCAGATATTACTTCTGTAAGCGTGTTCAACATGCTTGGCCAACAGGTTATTTCCCTACAACCTGCGGCTACACAGGCCAAAGTTGATATGTCTTCGCTTGCCGATGGCGCTTATATCATGAAAGTTACAGCAGGAAACGCTGTAAAAACAATTAAAGTCATGAAAAAACAATAATCAATAGCGGGAATACTCCCAAAGTTGAAGTTTTAAACCGCTGCACTTGTGCAGCGGTTTTTTTATGCCGTTACTTTCCTTACATAATGTTCACCGTCTCACTTCGGCCAAAAAAACCGGAAGAGTTTTACATAAAACAGTAACTTTGTTAAAAATTCTGACAGATGTTTTTTTCCCTGATAATCCCGGTTTACAACAGGCCGGATGAGATAGATGAGCTTTTGGCAAGCCTGGCCGTCCAGACATACAAGGAGAAGTATGAGGTGGTAATTATTGAAGATGGCTCCTTGGTAACCTGTAATGACGTAGTAGCTGCCTACAACGAAAAACTGGACATATCGTATTATTTTAAGGCGAATTCAGGCCCTGGCGACTCCAGGAACTATGGGATGAGGATAGCTAAGGGTGATTATTTTATCATTCTTGACTCCGATTGCATCATTCCCGCGGACTATCTTGCCAATGTTGCCAACAGTTTAGGGGCAGCATATGTAGATTGTTTCGGTGGGCCGGATGCCGCGCTCGATTCGTTCAGCGATGTGCAGAAAGCGATTAACTTTACGATGACATCTTTCCTGACGACAGGGGGGATAAGGGGCAAATCGGAAAAAATTGAAAAGTTCCAGCCCCGCAGCTTCAATATGGGCATCTCCAAAAAAGCTTTTGAGGCATCAGGAGGGTTTGGAGATATACACCCCGGCGAAGATCCCGACCTTTCCATTCGCCTCTGGAAGCTTGGTTTTACTACGCGCCTGTTCCCCGATTGCTATGTATATCACAAACGAAGGATCGACTGGGGCAAATTTTACAAGCAGGTCAATAAGTTTGGAAAAGCAAGGCCGATACTGGACCTTTGGCATCCTCAGTACAGGAAAATTACTTTTTTATTCCCCTCGCTGTTCATCCTTGGATTAGCAGGTTCTCTTATCATATTGTTAATTAATGTCCAATTCTTCCTATATATTTATACATTGTACTTTGTAATGCTGTTTTTAATGGCAACAATACAAAACAAGAGTATAAAGGTTGGGTTTTTGTCGCTAATTGCAGTTTTTATCCAGTTTTATGGTTATGGCATTGGCTATATGCTGTCCTTTTTAAAAGTCCATATACTGAAACAAAAGCCACAGGCGGCATTTCCCGGGCTATTCTTTAAGAAATAATGAAAACAAAGATTGTTGGATTAACCGGAGGCATCGGGAGTGGCAAGACCACCATTGCACAGTATTTTATTGCAATGGGTGTGCCGGTTTATTTTGCCGATGATGAAGCGAAAAAGATCCTCTATGCGCCCGATACAGTTGCCGAGGTCACCAATGCGTTTGGTGAAGAGGTACTTACTAATGGTGTTCCCGACAGGCAAAAGATTGCGGCTATAGTATTCAATAATCCCCAAAAGCTGGAAGTGCTGAATGGGATCATCCATCCTAAGGTGAGGCAGCATTTTAAAGACTGGGTGGCTGCGCATGATAACGAGCCATTGGTCATCAAGGAAACCGCTATATTATTCGAATCGGGAAGTTATAAAGATTGTGATGCTACGATACTAGTTACGGCACCTAAAGAGGTCAGGATTCAAAGAGTAATGGGGCGCGACAACACTACCGCCGAAAAAGTGCTCGAACGGATGGCTAATCAGTGGGATGATGAAAGGAAAATACCATTAAGTAATTACATTATTCAAAATATAAATAGTATAAAAGCTGAAAAAGAAGCCCAAAAAGTGCTGGAAATTATACAAAAAACCGAATATTGACACTCGCTGTTAATGTTTGGTTAATATTTTCGGGCTGTAAATGTTAAAATGTTAATTTTGTAAATGATGAATAAAACTAGATTTCGCTTACTGGTATTCTTTATGAGCCTATCCCTGATAGGGATAATACTGGTACAGCTATATTGGGTTAATTCGTCATTAAAAAACAGTGATGAACAGTTCAGGTACCACATCCAGAGCATATTGGACAAGGTAGCAAACAAGTTGCAGGAGCAGGAGGGAGATGAGTTTTACAAGATCTATACAAGGGTAAAGGACAGTTTGGGGCGCAATCCCAAAAGGAGCGATCTTTTGCCTTATTATGCGCAAAATGAGGAGCAGCGCGAAAAGCCGATCATTTATTCGGACAATGTTACCCGCGAGGATTATAACGATGTGTTCTTTGATAAAAACAGGGTTGATGATTATGTGAGGAGTAAGTCGAATACCACAGCGATGGTACATAACGCGAATCCTCCGAAAAGTCCTGCGAAAGATGGCGATACCGAAAGGTGGCTTGATTTCCAGCTGGCCGGTTTCCTGAAGGATTACCGCGAGTACAATTCGCCTGAAAAATGGATATCTAAGGCTAAGATAGAGAAAACGATACGAACAGAACTGGAGCAGAACGATGTGCGCACGCCTTTCGAATTCGGGATATACCGGAACGGGATGGCTACCAAGATCAAGTCGGATAACCTGAAATGGGATCCTACTACCCTGTACCATAACGTATTTACAGATAATGAAGGAATGTCGCGGTACATGTTGCTGATAAGCTTCCCGCAAAAAAAGACATACCTGTTCTCATCGTTGGTAGGCATCACATCCCTGTCGATGATATTTACGCTTATTATTATAATTGCTTACCTGAGCGCTATAAACCAGCTCATTAAGCAGAAGCAGATATCGGAGATCAAGACGGATTTCATCAACAACATGACCCATGAGTTCAAAACACCCATTGCCACAATCAACCTGGCGCTGGATTCAATAAAGAACCCAAAAATATTCGACGATAAAGAGAAGGTGCAGCGCTACCTTCAAATGATAAGGGACGAGAACAAGAGGATGCACGCACAGGTAGAGAACGTGCTGCAGATATCAAAACTGGAGAAGAAAGAGCTCGAGATCATTAAAGAGCAGGCCGATATTCATGATGTGATCGAAGGCGCCATAGAGCACGTTCATCTGATCATTGAAACAAGGCAGGGAACGCTCACACGCCATTTTAACGCGCAACGAACGACCGCTTTATTAAATGATGTGCATTTTACCAATGTACTTGTTAATATTTTAGACAATGCCATCAAATATTCTCCCGATGAACCCGTTATAGATGTATCGACGGAGAATGTAAAGGATTTTATCCTTATAAAAATTAAAGACCATGGGCTGGGAATGTCCAAGGTGACGCAAAAACGGATCTTTGAGAAGTTTTACAGGGAGCACACAGGCGATATTCACAATGTGAAGGGCCACGGATTAGGGCTTGCTTATGTAAAACGCATCATTGAAGACCATAATTGCCACATATACGTAGAAAGTGAAAAAGGGAAAGGTAGCACCTTTATAATAAAAATGCCACTAATAAATTAAACATATGGAAATGGAAGAAGTAAACAAAAAGATTCTTTTGGTTGAAGATGATCCAAACTTTGGAGCGGTACTGAAAGACTATCTGTTAATTAATGATTTTGACGTTACATTGGCTAAGAACGGAATGGAAGGTTTCGAAAAGTTCAAGAAAGATAATTTCGACCTCTGCATACTTGACGTGATGATGCCTTACAAAGATGGCTATACCCTGGCCCGTGAAATAAGGGAAAAAAACAAGGAAGTGCCTATCATTTTCCTTACAGCAAAATCGATGAAAGAAGATGTGCTTAAAGGATATAAAGTAGGAGCCGATGATTACCTCAATAAGCCATTCGATTCTGAAGTGCTTTTGATGAAGATCAAGGCAATTATACAGAGAAAAGCGTCTGAGACCAAAACAGACAACTCCAAATATGAATTCCAGATCGGTAAATTCCACCTGAATTCAAAGCTGCGTTTCCTTACTTTCGGTGAAGACGAGCCTATCAAGCTTTCACCAAAAGAGAACGAATTGCTGAAAATGCTTGCGCTTCATGAAAACGACCTTATGCCGAGGGAGCTTGCCCTAACCAAAATATGGAGGGACGACAATTACTTCACTTCAAGGAGTATGGACGTTTATATTGCCAAGCTGAGGAAATATCTTAAGCAGGATGAGGATGTAGAGATACTCAACATTCACGGAGAAGGCTTCAGGCTGGTTGTAAAAAACAAAGTTACTGAAGAGAAATAGTCTAAAAAGCCCCATATTGGGGCTTTTTATTTGTTTTTATACGAATTAGACAAATTCCACCAATTTCTATTGAAATACATACTGCTGTATCATTTCGACGGGAGCTTGCGGAGTGGAGAAATCTCACATCTATATATTACAGGAATAAATCCGCGTCATCCGCGTCCCCTTATTCTCTCCATTCCAACTCCAAAGCAAAGCAGGCTTTTCCGTCCTTATTTATTGTAAAATTATCCCGGCTGTCATCATTTCCTTTATGAATTTCAACTTTATCATTGAGCATCAATTCCTTCATATAGTTCATATCGAAAGCAGCAAGGCGGTTTTTCAGTATCGGCTTAGGGTCGATAGCATCCAGGCACCATTCGAGGTATTTTACGTTGTTGGCATGGAAAACAATATCAAGGTCGCTTAGTGTAACGGTGTGTCCTGTCAGCAGCTGCATTTCTCCCGTTATATCTATTTTTTTAAAAGATTCAATAGTAGCACGCCTTTCCGGAAATTTTTCAAAATGCTCGTGGGGGAGGGCAAGCGCTTCCGGCCTGCGCAGCTTCGTGTTGAATACCGCCCAAAACGTTTCTGAGCCTGCGATCTTTTTATCGCAAAGGTACATCTCCAAAGCGCGGATGGAACGCGACCCCTGCAGGTCATATATCCATGTTTTTACGGTAACTGTGTCGCGCCATTTGGGCAATTCGGCAATTTCCACCCGCATCCGGCTGAGTACCCATGCCTGGTCGTGCAGCTGCATATCGGTAAAGCTGAGCCCTCCCAGTTCGGCATGGTAACCTGCTGTGAGTTGTAAAAGGTTGCAGAGCTCGGTGTGTTTCAGCAGGCCGTTGGGCGTGCATTGCAGGAAATTGATTTCCCAGTCGTGCGAGTAAACCGATGTGAATTCAGGCGATATTGGCATTATAATTTCGTTTCTATATAGTTTATAATTTCTGTGGCGGGTGTGGTGAAGTCAAACCATGCTGCCGCCTCATTGCGCTGGAACCACGTCATCTGCCTCTTGGAGAACCGGCGCGTATTCTTTTTTATTTCTTCCAATGCAAAATCTAACGTAAACTCCCCGTCGAAGTGACTGAACAGTTCGCGGTAACCTACTGTTTGCAGGGCATTCAGCTTTTTATGCGGATAAAGCGCCTTGGCTTCTTCAACAAGCCCGGTAGCCGCCATAATGTCCACACGTTCGTTAATGCGGGCATACATCGTGGCCCTATCGGCTTCCAGCCCTATGACAATCGGAATAAAGTTACGGTTATTCTTTTTTATATTCAGGAAAGAGGAGTAGGGCTTGCCCGAACCAATGCTCACCTCCAGCGCCCTCATGAGGCGTTGCGGATTTTCTTTGGCGACATTTTCATAATGTACAGGATCGAGCCTTTTGAGCTCCTCCTGAAGATAGCGGATGCCCTGTTTTTCATAATTGCCTATGAGCGCTTCACGCACCGACGGGTCAATATCAGGAAAATCATCAAACCCTTTCAGCACAGCATCGATATAAAGGCCCGAACCGCCCACCATTACCGCAAGATCATTGGTTTGATACAATTCATCGAGCTTCGCAATGGCTTCCCGCTCAAAGTCGCCTACGGTATACTCGTCGAAGATGCTGATGTGCTGTATAAAATGATGCCTGGCGGCCTCCAGTTCGTCTTTTGACGGTACAGCGGTGCCTATAGCCATCTCTTTAAAGAACTGCCTGCTGTCGGCCGAAATGATATCGCAATTAAAATGCTGTGCGATCTTTATCGCCATAGAGGTCTTGCCGATCGCTGTCGGCCCAATGACCGTAATAAGGTATTTTGGCGAAGTTTCCATTAGTTGAGTTTATAGCCACAGTTGTAGCAGTATTTGGCATCGTCACGATGGTGGTGGGCATTGCAGTTGTGGCACACCTGCGTGTTCTCAGGCGTTTTTTCGTTGATGAATTGCGCCGTAACCAAACCCGTAGGCACGGCGATGATACCGTAGCCCAATATCATGATCAGCATCGAAACAAACTGCCCGATAGGTGTTGCAGGTGTAATGTCGCCAAAGCCCACTGTGGTAAGCGTTACAATAGTCCAGTAAATGCTGACAGGTATGCTGGTAAAGCCGCTTTCAGGGCCTTCAATCATGTACATCAGCGTACCGAGGATAATGCAAAGTACGATAACGCTGAAGAGGAATACGGCTATCTTTACCCTGCTTTTTTTTAACGCGGCAACCAGTTGATCTGAAGCGCCCACAAAATGAGTAAGCTTTAATATTCTGAAAATGCGCAGCAGGCGGATGGCCCTGATGGCGATGAAAAAGCCCGTCCCCGGAAAAAACAGGCCGATATATTTGGGGAGTGTAGCCAGCAGGTCTATAATTCCATAAAAGCTAAAAACATACTTCCACGACTGCTTCACGGCAACGATACGGGCAATGTATTCGAGTGTAAAAAAAATAGTGATTACCCATTCGGCGATGCCCAGCTCATAGCCATATTTTATTTTGATGGATGCCACGCTTTCCAGCATTACGGCTACCACACTGATGAGTATGATCACAATAAGGCTCAGGTCGAAAAATTTCCCTGCGGGTGTGTCGGCCTCATAGATTATGGTATGGAGCTTCTTCCTGAAATTTTCCGGTAGGATCATGTAAGTTGTTTTTATAAAAATAATAAATCTCTTAGAAACGTACTATTTTTAAAGCTTTCTTTTTGTGGATATAGTTCTGGATGATCTTCTTTACATCCCTGTTATCTTCCATTGGAACTATTATATTTTTCAGTATCTCGAGGTTATGCACCTGGTAGTTCAGGTTAAAGAAAGCATAGCCTTTGTACACGCCATCTTCTATAAGTACAGCGCTGCGCTCATCTACGGCGCGGCCCCTGTCTATGATGGCCATCGTCTGGTTACTGAAACTGTTATTATTGATGAATTCCATCACGCGAAGGTTGTAGTCTTCCGGAGATTCTTCGCCCATGCAGGCGCCATTGCAGCCCTCCAGTTCATAAGGGAAGCAATGTCCCTTAGCCGACGGGTCCATGCCATTTATCTTCTGGCACAGCCTGTATTTTTCGGTTATGGTAAACAGCGCACTTTTCCCCTCTACTGGGCCGGGGAAAGAAATGATCTCTTTTTTCCGGTTGTCAGTTTTCTGGAGACGGAGCGCAATGTAGCCGTTAGGGTCTTTTTCGGCATAAATAGCCCATGGGAATATCGTTTTCTTCTGTGCAGTATTATAAACGGGCTTGTTGGTTTTTATGGCGCTGCATTCTTTCAGCAGGGCTATGAGTTCGCTGCCGGTCTCTTCGTAGTTTACGGTAAAAGCCTGCTTCTGTATCTTTTTCGATTTCGAGGATGACCCTGTAAAATGCTGGTTCACCCTTTTTTTGATGTTACGGCTCTTGCCGAGATAAATCATGTCGCCATTTTCCTTATGGATGTAATACACGCCTGTAACCGATGGTATACCGTCCAGCAGGTCCATCAGCTTTGGCGCCATGCCTTTTTTAACCTCGGTTTTTACGAGGCTTTTCAGTATTTCTTTCTCGACATCTTTTTCCAGCAAAAGCTTAAAGAGGTGCACGGTTGCCAAGGCATCGCCGGTGGCACGGTGCCTGTCGGTCATAGGTATGCCAAGGGCGCGCACGAGCTTACCAAGGCTGTGAGACGGTTGTTCCGGGAGTAATTTCTGCGAAAGCTCTACAGTGCAAAGCGTTTGTTTCTCGAAGTTGTAGCCCAGGTTCCTGAATTCGGTTTGTAGTACGCGGTAGTCAAACTGGGCATTGTGCGCCACAAGGATGCAGCCATCGGTAATCTCTATGATGCGTTTTGCCACTTCATGGAATTTCGGTGCGCTGCGCAGCATGGCATTGTTGATGCCGGTAAGCTTTACCACAAAGGGCTGTATGGGTTTTTCGGGGTTTAAAAGGCTTATGAACTGGTCAACGATGTCATGCCCGTCGTACTTATATATGGCAATCTCGGTTATCCCTTCTTCATTAAACTGGCCCCCTGTCGTTTCTATGTCAAGTATTGCGTACAAAGATCTGGTATATAATTTTAATGCTTAAAGATACAAAGTTCGGGAAATTAAACCATACTGTACATCCAAATAAACAAATTGCCAAATAACAGGATTAACGGCTGCCAAAAATACTGCTGCCTATGCGTACCATAGTGCTTCCACATTCAATGGCAATTTGGTAATCTCCGCTCATACCCATAGAAAGGATTTTCGGTTGATAGTTGTCGGTTGACGGTTTCCTACTCAGACCGTCAAAAATGGTCTTGAGGTGTGTAAATTCCTTACGAACCTGATTTTCATCTTCTGTAAAAGTTGCCATACCCATAAGCCCGGTAATACGGATGTTCTTCATTTGCTTAAATTCTTCCGAATCTAAGAGGTCTGTGAGTTCGTCCTTATCCAACCCGAACTTAGTATCCTCTTCGGCAATATGCATTTGCAACAGGCAGTCGATAATGCGGTTGTGCTTTTTGGCCTGTTTATCAATTTCCGCTAATAGCTTCAGGCTGTCCACACCGTGCACAAGGCTTACGAAAGAAGCCATATACTTTACTTTATTGCTCTGCACGTGGCCTATCATATGCCATTGGATGTCCTTAGGCATTTCCTCATACTTGGAAGCCATTTCCTGTATCTTGTTCTCCCCAAAAATGCGCTGCCCGGCATTATAGGCTTCCATAAGGTCGGATACAGGCTTGGTCTTGCTCACCGCTACCAAAGTAACATGGGGCGGGAGGGATGATTTTATTTGGTTGAGGTTATTCGCTATTGACATTTTCTATTCATTTATTTGATAAAGACAAACTCATTTGCAATCAGCACTTAGCTTCGGACTTCCGACATCAGACAAAAAATAAATCTATATCTCATACACCACCAGCCCGCTCCGGATCTTCGGCTCAATATACGTACTTTTCGGTGGCATGATCAGGTTATTGTCAGCCAAATGCTTTATCTCCTCAATGCTCGCTGGGAACAACGTGAAACCGACTTCATATTCGCCTTCGTCTACCATTTGCTTTATGACAGTTACAGGTTTGCTGCCTGGGATGTATTCTATGCGGCTGTCGTTTCTCAGGTCGGTTATGCCTAACAGTGGGTGCAGCACTTTTTCATACAATATCTGTGCATCTAAAGCTTCAAACACCGAATTGAAACTGGTTTCTTTTAAATAAAGTGCATAAAACTCACCATCAAGGTACATCCCGAATTGGAATTTTGCTTCCGGCTTCCAAAGCTGCTGGCCTTTATTCTCAATAGTAAAATCTGATGAAAGCGCTTTCAGGAACTGTTCTTTCGAAAGACCGTTCAGGTCATGTATAATGCGGTTGTATTCGTATATCTTCAGGTCGTTCTCCGAAATAAGGAAGCTCATGAAATAGTTGAGGTTCTCATTACCCGAAGGTTTGTCTTCCTCATATAGCATCTCTGCCGAAGCCGAACGGTGGTGGCCGTCAGCGATATACAGGCTTTCCATTGCCTCAAATTTTTCCTGCAGCCATCGTATATCTTCCTCATCTTTTATCCGCCACAGCGTATGCTTATCGCGGTTCAGGGAGGAGAACAGGTATAACGGGCGCTTGTGTTTTTTAGCAGTGATCCACGATTCAAGGTCAGTATCTTCTGGATATGTTACAAGCACCGGTTCGGTATTAAAACCCGTCTGGTGCAGGTAGTCCTTAAAATATTCTACGCGATAGGGCAGGGTGTCCTCATGCTTTTTTATGACATTATTTTTATAATCGTCTATCGCTGTCCCGGCAATGATCCCTGTAAAGATGCGGCTCCTGCTCTGTATTTCATACAAATAAAAAACCGGTTGGGTTTCTTTTTGCAATACCTGTTCGTCTTTAAACTCCTCATATCTTGTCCGTACGGCCTTAAAGCGCGTTGCCGTGGATATCTTTAGTTGGTTCACATACGCAGGGTTCAGCACATGCAGGAAAGAGAACGGGTTATAGTCCAGCTGTGAAGCAAGCTCCGCCGGGGTGTACTCATCATACGAGCGCGATGGCACCAGTGCTACTTTATCACGCGCCGGGCGTACTGCTTTGAATGGGATTATTTTTGCCATATCTTTTCGACCTGCAAGGTTTTCAAAACCTTGTAGGTCTTAATTAAGTTAGAAATAAGATCCATGTATTAAACCTACAAGGTTTTGAAACCTTGCAGGTTGTACTGCAAACTGTGACTGCCTACTTCTTATAAGCTACTTTCTCCGCTTTCTTGCTTTCCGAGTAGTCATAGAAGCCCTCACCGCTCTTCACGCCCAGCTTACCTGCGCGTACCATGTTCACCAATAACGGGCATGGCGCATATTTAGGATTCTTAAAGCCGTCGTACATTACATTAAGGATAGAAAGGCATACATCAAGGCCAATAAAATCAGCAAGCTGCAACGGCCCCATCGGGTGTGCCATGCCAAGCTTCATTACGGTATCGATCTCATAAACACCGGCAACACCATTGTATAAGGTCTCTATCGCCTCATTGATCATCGGCATTAATATGCGGTTAGCCACAAATCCCGGGTAATCGTTCACTTCTACAGGAACTTTACCCAATTTTTCAGAAAGATCCATAATGGTTTTGGTCACCTCATCCGATGTGTTGTAGCCGCGGATGATCTCAACCAGCTTCATGATCGGCACCGGGTTCATAAAGTGCATGCCTATCACTTTGTCCTGCCTTGTGGTTACGGCTGCGATCTGCGTGATCGAGATAGAGGAAGTGTTGGTAGCCAGTATGGTTTTTTCGTCGCAAAACTCATTCAGGTCTTTAAATATCTTTAATTTAAGGTCTACGTTTTCCGTAGCGGCTTCCACAACCAGGTCAACGTTTACCACGCCATCTTTAATATCAGTATAAGTAATGATGTTGCCAATGGTCTTCGCTTTGTCCTCTTCCGTGATAGACCCTTTTGCCACCATCCTGTCCAGGTTGGCTGCAATGGTCGCCATCCCTTTATCAAGCGATTTTTCAGATACATCAATAAGTTTTACACTAAATCCGCTTTGCGCGAAAGTATGGGCAATACCATTACCCATTGTTCCTGCGCCTATTACAGCTATGTTTTTCATTTTTTAAGTATGTTTAGTTTGTTTGTTTCTTTTGTAAAGCGTCTTTTACCTCGCTTGTAATTGTTGTATTCACATTGCCAAGATCCGTTAAACAGTTTTTTGAGAATTGTAATATTTCTTCGAAGTTGGAATGATAAAAACTTGAAGATTTGGCTATCCTTACCTTGCCTTTTATCAGGTATAAATTAGTACAGCCTGAAACTTCAGATGTTTGAAATCCGGTTAAAATTTTTATGGGATAGCGTTCTTCTTTACCCAGTCCAAGATACCTGCGGATTTTAATTTCGTTATTACCGAAATCTATTTTTATTAGTTTGTCTCTTAGTTCGATCAACATAAAGATCCAGATGACGAGGAGCAGAATGCATACAAACACTCCTGCTTCTTTTGAAGTGAAGGTTGAATCCAGATCATATAACACTGAAATTAGCAACGCAGGAATACCTAAAACTAAAATTAGTGGTAATGCGACTGTATATTTTAATCGCGTTTTTATCATCTATTCTTCGAAGCCTCAATGATCCTGTAAGCAATCCGCAATGCTTCCGCACCATCTTCCAGAGTTACCACCGGGGTAGTATCGTTATTGATGGCATCGGCAAACGTTTCCAGTTCGTCAAGGATGGCATTGTTCGCCTGCACATCCGGGTTGTCGAAATAGATTTGCTTTTTCACACCCTCGGCATTTTGCAGTATCATGTCGAAATCGCCCGGTACTTCAGGTGCATCCTTCATTTTTACCACCTCGCATATTTTATCAAGAAAGTCAACAGAGATATAGGCATCCTTTTGGAAGAACCTCGATTTGCGCATGTTCTTCATCGAAATGCGGCTCGATGTGAGGTTAGCCACACAGCCGTTCTCGAACTCGATGCGGGCGTTGGCAATATCCGGCGTATCGCTAATAACCGACACCCCACTGGCATTAATATTCTTAACAGGCGATTTCACAACGCTCAATATCACATCGATGTCGTGTATCATCAGGTCAAGGACCACAGGCACATCCGTTCCCCGAGGGTTGAATTCCGCAAGGCGGTGCGTTTCAATGAACATTGGGTTCTCGATCATGTTTTTAGTAGCGATAAAAGCCGGGTTGAACCGTTCCACATGGCCTACCTGCCCTTTAACATTGTGCTCCTTAGCCAGCCGCATGATTTCCTCGGCTTCCTCCACCGTGTTGGATATCGGCTTTTCCACAAACACGTGCCTGCCTGCCATGATAGCCTCTTTGGCACAATCGTGGTGCGACAGGGTAGGGGTTACGATATCCACTACATCTACAGCGGCAATAAGTTCGCTTATGGTATCGAATTTTTTGTAGCCGAATTCATTGGAAACTTTATCAGCATTTTCGCTGTTAGGGTCATAAAAACCAACAAGCTCATATTTTTCAGACTGGTTGAGCAAACGCAGGTGAATCTTTCCGAGATGCCCTGCGCCTAATACGCCAACTTTAAGCATAAGGTATATATTTTTAACAAAAATAGCATTATTTGGTTGGATATTCCAAAAAGACGGTGCCAAAAAACCGCTTTAAATTTATGGGATTATTAATGTGCCAAATCCTGTTTTTTGGCCTGCAAATACCGAAAATGTTTTCTATTTTTACGGCAACTAATACAAGCAGGAATTGAAAGATACAGCCAAACATCAGGGACTTCGCAATCAGTTGGTAAGCGTTTTGGAACAAAAAGGCATTACCGATAAAAATGTTTTGGCCGCCATCAAAAAGATACCGAGGCACCTTTTCCTCAACTCCTCGTTTGAGGATTATGCCTACCAGGACAAAGCTTTCCCGATAGGGGCAGGGCAAACCATTTCACAGCCGTATACTGTGGCTTACCAGTCGCAATTGCTGGAGGTCGAGAAAGACCATAAAGTATTGGAAATAGGCACCGGGTCGGGCTACCAGACCGCAGTGCTGTGTACCATGGGCGCAAAGGTATATAGTGTAGAGAGACAGAATGAGCTATTTAAAACCACCTCATTATTATTGCCTAAACTTGGCATCCGCCCCAAGCACCTTTCCTTTGGGGACGGTTATAAAGGGTTGCCAAATTTTGCTCCTTTCGACAGCATCATCGTTACCGCAGGAGCGCCGATGATCCCCAAGCCGCTTATGGCGCAATTGAAAATAGGGGGCAGGCTCGTGATACCCGTAGGTGGCGAAAATGAAGCCCAGATAATGACGCTTCTCATTAGAAAAAGCGAAACACAATTTGAAAAGCATGAGCTGGGGAATTTCAGGTTTGTGCCGCTGCTGGAGAATAAGAATTGATTTTAAGGAACGCGGATGACGCGGATTGGGAGGATTTCCACAGATTTTTCTAAGAGAAATTACAGCTGTTCCCGCTGTTTCTTTGTAGAGGCGTTGCACTGCAACCTCTGAAGATTCGCACAAACTTCCTATCTTTACATTGTTAACCTACAACAATGAAACAATTCTTCTCCGGTTTAGTGCTAATAGCGGTGGCCCAATTCACATCGGCGCAGAGCCTTGACAAGATGCAATGGTTCAACGAGCCGGCACAATGGCAGATAAAAGACAAAAGCCTCATCATGCAGGTAACCCCAAAGAGCGATTACTGGAGGATATCCCATTACGGGTTTACCGTTGATGATGCACCCTTTTATTATACCACCTATGGCGGCGAGTTTGAAGCTAAAGTAAAGATTACCGGAGCTTACAAAGCCCGCTTCGACCAGATGGGCCTGATGCTGCGTATCGACCAAAAGAATTACATCAAGACAGGCGTGGAGTTTGTCGATGGAAAGTTTAATATCAGTACAGTAGTGACGCATGACAAAAGTGACTGGAGCGTGACCACACTGGATAAAGCGCCACCGTTTGTCTGGATAAAAGTAGTGCGAAGGCTTGATGCGGTTGAGGTATTCTATTCGTATGATGACAAGACCTGGATAATGACCCGCAATGCGCCATTGCAGGACAATACCCCGGTAATGGTTGGACTGATGGCTGCCTGCCCGGATGGCAATGGCTTTGAAGCGAAATTCGAGAACTTCTCTGTAAAGCATTTACCGGATCAAAGGAGATTGGAGTGGTTGGAGGAGCATAAGGATTAGATATACAATAATGTAGAAATATATGAGTGTCAGAATTTTTATCTTCTCATGTTTTTTGTTATTGGGATGTAAGCCTCTGGAATGGGAAAATACACAATATACAAAAAACTGTTTCTACAGAGAAAATGGCTACATATTCCTGAATTTTTATAATTCAGCCGATAAGGATATATTTGTTTCCGAAATTTCTGTCCCGCTTAATAAGGATTTTACATTAATTGACCATTACTATAAAATAAAGAGTGATGCTTTATATATGCGTACGCCTGATGAAAATGATGTTTCAATTTCGGATGTAAGGGAACCGAATATAAAAATTATTAGAGATAGTATTGAAATTAAGAAAGGTAAAAACTATAAGAGAGTTTTTAAGCTTAATAAGGATTTTAAAACTATTGTATTTAAAAACGGTGATGATAGTTTTATTCTTGAAAACTGTAATTAAAAGTAGTCTGCTAATAAAAAAAAGAGGCTTCCGGCCCCTTATTTATATATTTTCTTTATCCTGTCTAAATCCCTTTTGGTATCGCGTTCCTTCATGGTTTCGCGCTTGTCGTAGTTCTTCTTACCTCGGCAAAGGCCTATTTCCAGCTTGGCGATCCCTTTTTCGTTGGTGAACATCCGGAGGGGGATTATGGTAAGTCCCTGGTTCTGCACACTTTTATGAAGGCTTTTCAGTTCCTTTTTGTTCAGAAGCAGTTTGCGCTCGCTTTTAGGCTTGTGGCTAAAGCTGCGGCTAAAAGCATATTCCTCTATATTGGTGTTGATGGCAAACAACTCATGCCCCTGGAATTCGCAAAAACTTTCGGCAATAGAGGCCTTCCCCAAACGGATGGATTTTATCTCAGAGCCGGCCAGCACAATGCCCGCGTCATAGCGTTCCAGTATCTCATAATCGAACCGGGCCCTTTTGTTTAGTATGTTAACCGTTTTTTGCATAGGGATGCAAAATTACACATAATAGTTTAAAGCAGCAACAGGCTGCCTTTGATTATAATTCTTCAATTTGTATATCAATTACCTTTCCGTTCTCTACATTTACCATATATAACCTGCCAAATTCATCCTCAGGGATATCGCTGTATTCATCCTTGCCTGTCAGGCGGTTGATATAACCGGGGATGGTATTGCTGTGGCCAACGATAAGTACAGCGCTATTTTCATGTTTCTTTATTATGGCTGCCAAATCCATGTCGCGCGGGCTGTATTCTATAGGTTTCATGTTTAGCGCGTCTGCCAATGGTTGCGCTGTTTCCCTTGTACGGTTGTACGGCGTTGTATATATTGCTTGAATGCGATTGGCAACAAGGTATTCCATCCAACGCACTGCACGCTCCTTACCGGCCTCCGAAAGGTGTGTATCAGCAGAAGTATCGGCCTTTTCGGCGTGACGTATCAGGTAAATAGTAGTATAGGTGTCCTGTGCGGATGTTATCGTCATAAACAATAGTGTTGCAATTATGTAAAAGCTTTTCGTCTGTTAGTAGCAAAAGCTTCTGTAAGTTACAGGGTTTGGTCTTTAAGTCTAACAATCTAACAATCTAACAATCAAAATCTATTTACACGTCGCTTCATAAATATCCACGATCCTTTCAAACTCGGTATTTTTCAGGTCGGCCTTTTTCAGTTCCTCCACAAATTGCGGGCAGGTATCCTTGAAGTTGAAATCCACTACCTGGTATAAGTTAAAGCCCGTCATAAAGGTCAGGTCCGATTGCCATATGCCTATTGCAAACGCAAAATCCTCATCGCCGCGCTGCATATAATAGGCTTCCGACTGGTATCGGGTATTGTTAATTCCCGCCATGCTGTTCCCGCTCAGGGAGCCTTTTAGGAATCGCACGCCATAAATTGTGATCCTACCTTTTTTAATGATACGCGCCACCGATTTTTTCGAGTCAAGGTTAAACGATTTTGGGTTCAGGATCTTGTTGTTGCCCAGGATGATCGTGACATAATCTTCCATCACACCGTCAGCATTGGCCATCTGGAAGCTTTTCACCTCTTCGGTTTTAAACTTTTCTTCCTTAGCTTTTTCACTGGTTTTGAATATTACTTTACTCAGCTTCCCGCTGGGTTCTTCAATAAGGCCGGTTTTGGTTGTGCCGTTCGTAAAGGTTATCGTGCCGGGATAAAATTCGGCGAATGCCATAAAAGGCAGTAACAGGCAAAGCAGTAGCAGTTTTTTCATAGTGTATATTGGTTTTTTACGAAAATACATATTTTTTTGTCAGGAGCGGAAAGGCTTGCGCATTTTTGCGGGCGTTATTCCCGCCTTGCGCTGTATCTCCCTTCCTGCGGTCGGGAGGATGCCGCTTCAGTCGGGGCTGGGAGGGAAGCATAGTTTTTATCTGGAGCGAACCATCTAACAGTCTGCTATCTAAAAATCTATATATAACAATCCTTTACGTAATGTTAATCTATTTCGCGGTTACCTTTCTGCCATGTAACTTTGCCGCATAAAGGATATAATGCGATGGAGACTTTAAAAACTACGTTATTTCTCATACCCGGCGGACGCGAACTGGCACTTCCCGAAAATACAACACGGTTCAGGGAGGCCATGAAACAATCCATAGCCGGCCGTACTGCCAAAATACTAATGCTTGCCGACAGGTCGCTCATACCCGAGGCCGAAATACAAAAACTTGCCAAATACAAGAATGTGCTTGCAATCGACTCCAATGAGATCTTTACGAAGGAAGAAGCATGGGCTATAGCTTACGAGCTTCAGGCCGATAATTACCTGCCCGCCATAGCCGATGCAGGCTTTGACTTCCAGGTCATACAGATGCAGCCGGTAGCGGTTAAATATGAGGATTTTGAGATGTTGGAGAAGTATATGTAAACCAAGAAGAATCTTATTTAGTTATGGATTACTTTAACAGATTCGGTTGATCTGTCTGTTTTGATTCTGACTATGTATATTCCTTTTGATAGTTCCGAAATGTCCACATTGTATTGAGGAATGTCAACATTTTTACTAAAAACATGCTTTCCTGTAAGATCATAAATTTCCACAGATCTTATAATAGAATTATCTCTTAAGCTTAGTGTAAATTTATCTTTTGCCGGATTAGGATAAATTGTAATATTACCGGAAAGGGAAGTGCTTTTTGGATCTGTCTCGTTTCGGCTCAAAATATTGCTAATGCCCGCGGCATATAATTCACGCCCACCTTCCAAAGTTGTCCCTTCAACATATATAATGTCATTTGCAATACCTAATATACCGGACAAGCCTATATTACCTACACCAAAATCGGGATGGTTATTAACAATAACTTCAATTTGGGTAGGGGCTGTAGGCCCATAGCCATTGCTAACCCATATTGTGGTTGGATGGCCATAATGCAAATAGAATAAATTATTATCCTGGCATGTAAACTCTTTGAGTCCTTGTAAAGATCCGGTATTGTCTACCAAAACTGTACCATCTGTTGTACCATCTGTTCGCCATAATTTATCTCCTGTTTCACTACCGGTAGTTGTACCTATTACAAAATACACATAATCCCCGCATGATTGTAAATATTGAATATTCCCCATCCCCACCGCTTCAGTCACAAGACCACCTTTTACCAAAGTAGTGCCTGTAACAGTTCCATCAGATTTAAATAATGAAAGACCTGTTCCAGTATAAACCGAAAAATAAATATTACCGTCATGAATACAAGTTTCTCTAAACTGGCTCGTAGTTGAATCGTCGTTATAAGTGCCAAGGAGTTGGGTACCTGCTTGTGTACCATCAGTACTCCATAATTTATTATTAATTGCAAAGAAAAATTTATTTTCAATATTTTCCAAAATTACAGGTTCAGAAGAGGTAGTGACAACTTTAACAGTACCTTCTTCTGTACCATCAGTTTTCCAAATAGCCTCTCCGGTTGAATCTTCAGCTACAAAAAAAAGAAAATTGTTGATTACAGCATAATTCTTATTCTGAATATTAAGATAATTTGAAGCTGTTAATCCGGATGAGGAACCGGGATAAATATCTTTAACCATATAAGTTCCCGCTTCAGTGCCGTCACTCCGCCATAATTCATTACCGTGAACCTCATCATTCGCTTTAAAATAATAAACACCATTATATTCCATTGAATAAGTTGCATCGCCAATAGAACCGGCAGTTCCGGGTCTTATATCTTTCACAAGCTGCGAACCGGCTTCTGTACCATCGGTGCAAAAAATTTCATATCCGGTCTCAGATTTTCGTCCTTTATAGAATAATTTATTTCCTGCTTTTGTAAAAGCTTTTTCAGGCCAGCTATACTCATCCCAAAATGCAATTGGGCCATTTTGGGGATTTTGCTGCATTACTATATGGGTTCCGGAAAGAGTCGCGTCGGTTATAAAAGGTTGAAGCCCATACTCACCGTCACTTCCCAAAAATACCATTTTATCATTCATAGGATAAGCTGTTTTAGCTGCACCTCCTGTCAGACCGGAGTACTTATGAAAAATATCTTTTACTAAAACTGTATTAACGATCGTACCATCAGTTTTCCATAATTCCATACCTCCTGATACTCCTTTACTGGCAGGAAAATATATTGTATTTCCCACTGGTATGAAACGAAGTTCACCCGAACTATCTCCTGTAAGGTCTAAGTTGTTTAACTGATTTGTACCTGTTGGAGTACCGTCACTTACCCATGGTGCAGGAAAAGTCGAGGTTGCGCTGGAAGCGAAAATTAAAAAATTTTCTGTTGCTGACAGTTCATAAATATTACTGCTTAAATTTCTCACTAATTGGGTGCCTGCAACTGTTCCATCAGTCTTCCATAATTGCTTGTAGCCATAAAAACTATCGCCTGCGGTGAAATACGCGACGTTGTCAAACATTACAAATTGAGAAAATGTGGTAAATCCATCCTGCGCCTGATTTATTTGTCTTAATAGACTTGTTCCTACTAATGTTCCATCAGACTTCCATAGTTGAGTTGATCCGGATTGATATGTAATCATGAATACAAAATAGTCGTTAATTGCAATTCCATCAAAATTAGATGAAACCCCATTTGTTCCGGGCACGAACTCCTTAAATAATTGAGTTCCTTCTGTAGTTCCGTTGCTTTTCCACATTTCACTTCCAACTATGTTATTAAATGCAATGAAATAGAAATCATTACCCAGAACTATTGATTTTCCAAAAGTAGAACTTCCTGAACCTGTGTAAATATCACGAAGCATAAAAGTACCTTCCGGTGTTCCATCCGATTTCCACATTTCATAACCATGTGTTGTATCTCTTGCTGTAAAATAAATAGCATTGTTGCAGCTAAATATATTTGAAATATCACTGCCCCCGGCACCTTCATAGATATCTTTTATCATTATTGTACCTGATTCGGTTCCATCGCTCTTCCACAATTCCTTTCCATTAATATTATCATATCCTATAAAATAAATTGTTCCATTTAAAGCAACTAATTCTCTTACCTGGTCGTTAACAGATTCAGGAGCAAAGTTTTTAATCATATAAGTACCTTCTGCAGTTCCATCGCTTCTCCATAAAGCCCCTCCATTTGCCATATTCGGAGTAGTCACAAAATATAAAATATCCCCTATTACAGTAAAATATGGGTAGTTATCTATTGATGGTTCATAACCCGGATTAATATCTTTTACCATAGAAGTTTCACCTGTTATAAGATCATGAATCCATAATTCCCTTCCATGGATATCTTCTGTAGCAGAAAAAAATATTTTAGTTGTACCTTTAGTGATATCTTTCGGATTGCTATCACCTGCAAAATTTAATTCAAGAAGCTCAGCGTTGATTGATTGTGCGGTTAATTTTGAAAGCGACAAAATCGTTAGCAAAGAAAATAATAATTGTTTCATTTTAAATCTTATAATTAAAGAAGAGAGCGAAATTACTTTTTATTTAGCCTAATACAAAAGAAATTATTCTTAAGATTATTATTGTGAGCTTACTTCGTCACCTTCACCCAGTCCACATACACCTTCGCGTTCCCTTTTTTAATATCATCCACTGTGCTTTGCGGAATGCCGTTATAGGGCGTTTTCACCCCGTTGATCTTGGCAGGATAAGCACCACCCAGCGCAAAATTCAGTATAAGGAAATGCGGCTTATTGAACACCCACGGGCCGTAATTGTTAACTATAGGCTTAGTAACACGGTAAAACAATTTGCCGTCTACTTTAAATAGTATCTCATCCTCCGTCCAGTCCGCTGAATAAATATGCCAGTCGGCCACATCCGTACCGTCAAAGTAAACTTTATTCACCAGGTGCGTATCGCCAAAATAACCGGGGCCGTGCATGGCGCAGCCTACCCAGTCGGGCTCGCCTACATATTCCATGATATCTATCTCGCCGCAATCGGGCCATTTGCCCTGTGCTCCCAAAGCCCAAAAAGCAGGCCAGTAGCCACTTCCAAGAGGCATCTTGATGCGTGCCGCCATAGAGCCATAGGTAAACTCTTTTTTTCCGCGCGAATCCATTCGCCCCGATATAAAGTCGAACTTTTTGCCATTCTCTGCGAGGTAGCCGGGACTGTACAAGGCTTTTATCACGAGCGCACCGTTCTCAGCGCCTTCAACATTTTTATCCAGATAAAGCGTAGCGGTAGAATCGGCATAGGCCTGCTGCTCATTGTTCACGAACACATCGGTACGTGGTGTCCAGTTGGCAGTATCGATAGCAGTGCCGGAAAAATCATCAAAGAAAACAATGTTCTCCTTTTTATCAGTTGGTTTTTCTTCACGGGAAGATGTTTTGGCGGAGTCTTCTTTTTTATTGCAGGAGACAGCAAATGCGATAAGCATTGCGCTCAACGGCAATGCTTTGTGTAGTGTATTGGGCATAGATGTTTGTTTTGGAATGACCAAGGTAAGGAATTTTTATTTACGGAGGTTTACATTGGAACCCTGGCTGTCAGGCTCTTCCTTCACTACACTTCCTTCTGGCGGGTAAGTAATTGTATCTTTAATTTTTTCCACCTGTGCGGGGTCAAACTTCGGCAGCTGCATCTCGCCATTTTCCCGCCAGTTATGAACAATATCTGTTACATTCGCGGCTTTTTCGGAGTCGAACAGGTCTTTTGGCGTGTAGCCCATTTGTGTAGGTATGGCAAAGAAAGTCCCGCTTTGGGCTACCACATCCATCATGCGCAACAGTAAGTCTTCGTGTATTTCCTGGGCGGTATCCCAATTGGGCGCCTCAACATACGAATACACTTCAACTTTTAATGAGCTTGAATGGATTCCCGTAAAGCGTACTATGGGTGGTGTATTGATCACTTTCGGGTGCGCATAAAGGATAGCCCGCAATTCGACTAAAAGGTACCGCATCTGGTCGGGCGTGGTCTCAATCCTGAAATAAAATACAGGATTGAACTGGAACCGGTCGCGATGTGCAAAATTCTCAATTTTACTGGAGGCAAAATCGCCATTCGGTACGGTAACAACGGTTCGTGCGGCCGTCCGTAGCCGTGTAGAGCGCATCCCGATAGATTCTACCGTTCCTGAAATATCGCCTATTTTGCACCAGTCGCCTACGCGTATGGGCTGGTCGGCAATAAGGGTAACGCTGCCCACAAAGTTTTCCATGGTTTTTTGCGCACCCAGCGCCAATGCGATACCGCCAATACCCAGTGCTGCAATCCAGGTGGTTACATCAAAACCCAATGCGCCAAGCACCGCAATAATACCAAATACTACGATAGCTATTTTTGCAGTACGCCGCAGGAACATAATGATAGAGATGGCCGAAACCCGTTTACGTGCAGTCATCCGGTCTTTGGTGTAGATGCTCACCAGGTCGGCAATGCGCCACAACAACATCAGGAACGAAACGATGCCAATGGTTACAGTGATTACGCTGAACCGCTGCCTGACGATGATCGAGATTCCTACGTCCTGCGATATGGCGACAAATATCCATACGGCCAAGTATAAGCGAAACGGAAGCCCGAACGCTTTTATCACAAGGGCTGTTTTTTCTTCCCGGGCTTTCTTCCAGAGAGCACGGATCAATAAGCTTATCAGCGAGATTATTGCCCACGAAACCAGGTAAGCGATCATGATAAGCACCACCACAGCGAGCCAGTGTCCGACAGGGACACCACCCAGGCGGCGCTCTTTCAGTACGTCGGGCAATACTTTGTCTATTATAAGGTCACTGTCTACATTAATGCTCAATACATCCTCTACTGTTTCAGCAGAAAACTGCCACAGGGCAGGCTGGTCAGGTGCCGCAGTATTCTTTACGATAAGGTTAATGGTTTCCCCAGCGGCGGTTATGCTGCCTATCAGGTCGCTGCCATCGGCAATTTTGTCCTCATCGGTACGCCCGGTTTCCTTGTTGCTGATAAACCCATAAGGCTGTATATCCCCGCTCTGGTCCAGCAACCTCTGGAAAATGGTTACGATTCGGATGCGCTCTGCCTCCTTGCGGTAGGTGCGTTTGGTAAGTTCCAGGTACTGGCTGGCCTTTACATAATCGGCCTCCCCAATCGCGCTGATAAACCCTTCCACAGTGCCTCGCGGGGTGCGTCTTCCTAATGAGTCCTTTGGTGTTTCGGCAACTGCATCCGCAGGTTTAGCAGATGTTCCCGGTAATAGCTGGGCATTGGCAGAAAGAGCCATCATGAACAGCAATACGATGAGATAAAATTTTTTATAACGTAAAGTAATCATAGTGTACGATTTTTCAGCATTTAAAATTAAAAAATCAATAAGGGTAATGAACGCTATTTAACGTTACATTCTGAAAATAAAATCCATGCAATTGTGTAGTTTTGTGCAAACACTGTTTTCATGAGATATTTCTTTTTCCTTTTGATATCCGCATTCGCATTTGCACAGCAAAACAAAAAGGTTGACTTCAAAACCATGGATGCCAGCCTTTCCTTTGACATCCCCCAAAAGAAAGTGATGGGTACGGTAAAATACACGTTTGAAGTATTCGATAAAAAGACGGATACCATTTATATCGATGCCCGCAACATGAAGTTCAGCAACGTAAAAGTGAATGGCAAAAAGAAAACAGGCTGGGTGGCTTCGGCGACTGCCTTAAAACTTTTCAAAGGCTATAAGAAAGGTAAAAATACGGTTGAATTCAATTATGAAGTACAGCCAAAACAAACACTATATTTCGTAAAAGACGGCAACCGCGACCAGATATGGACACAGGGACAGGGCAAATACACGAGCCACTGGCTACCGAGCTTTGATGATGTGAATGAGAAGGTTATTTTCAATATGACGGTGCTTTACCCGGATGGTGCTACTGTACTGGCAAACGGCGAATTAAAAGATAAATCCAAAGACGGCAGCCTGCAAAAGTGGCATTACGAAATGGATAAGCCCATGAGCAGTTACCTCGTCATGCTGGCCATTGGTACTTTTGAAAAAAAGTCGGAATTATCTGCGTCCGGCACGCCGCTGGAATATTACCTGCGCCCTGAAGACCGCGATAAATACGGCCCGACCTATCGTGACAGTAAGCGAATATTTGATTTCCTTGAAAAAGAAATAGGGGTAAATTACCCATGGGGCATTTACCGCCAGGTGCCGGTGCTCGATTTCCTGTATGCCGGGATGGAAAATACCACCTCGACTATTTTTGCACAGGATTTTGTGGTGGATGAAACCGGCTTTAACGACCGCACCTATATTAATGTCAATGCCCACGAGCTGGCTCACCAGTGGTTTGGCGACCTTATCACTGCCGAAAGTGGGAAGCACCACTGGCTGCAGGAAGGCTTTGCGACTTATTATGCGCTCCTTGAAGAACGGGAGCTGTACGGCGAGGACCATTTCAATTACGAGCTGTACCAGATGGCCGAGCGATTGCAGCAGGCCGCAAAAACCGATACCATTCCGGTAATGAACGAAAAGGCAAGTGTGCTGTCGTTCTACCAGAAAGGGGCCTGGGCCCTGCATGTACTTCGCGAAGGGATAGGGCATGAGGCTTTCAGGACGGCTGTAAAAAATTATCTTGAAAAATACGCTTTCAGTAATGTAAATACCGACGAATTCCTTGCAGAAATAAATAAGGTTTCTGCATATGATACCAATGCATTCAAAAAGCGCTGGCTCGAAAAAGGCGGGTTTGAAGTTCAGGAAGCATTGGAGCTACTGAATAAGAGCCAATTCATGCAATTGTACCTCCGACTCGGCGACCTTGGCGATAAGCGGTTTGCCGAAAAGAAGCCCATATACCTGCAGATCCTGCAATCCGACCAGTTTTATCCTGTAAAGGAAGAAGTGCTCTTCCAGACGGCTGAAGTCCCTTTTGATGAAAAAGCCGAACTGGTTCGCTATGCCATGAAAACAGGTGATATAAAGCTGCGCCAGGCGGTAGCGCGCACGGTGACTACAATACCAAAGGATTTTGTGGAAGAATATATCACGCTGCTAAATGACAATTCCTATATCACCAAAGAGATCGCGTTGAATGTACTTTGCAGCAAATTTCCCGAAAGGCAAGCAGAATTCCTGGATAAGTCGGATGGGTGGATAGGCTTCAACGATAAAAACCTGCGTATTCTTTGGCTGGCGCTGGCTTATGGCGCAAAAGACTACCGTGTTGCCGATAAGGAGAATTTCTATGCAGAGCTTTTGGAATATTCCTCGCCAATGTATGAAAGCACAGTACGGCAAAATGCACTGGCCAACCTGCTGTATCTTGCCAAACCCGACCCGGTTATGCTCCAAAACCTTGTAAATGCAGCCAGCCACCACAAATGGCAATTTGTAAAGTTTGCCAAAGATAGCATCAGAGGATTGCTTAAAAAACCTGGCTACAGGGCACAGTTTGAAAGCCTGCTGCCATCATTACAGGAAAGCGACAGAAGAAGGCTGGAAGGATTGCTGGCGGAGAAGTAGATATTGGATTAGATGTTGGATTATTGGACTTTCAAACTGTCCTCAAAGTCAACTAAAAATCCAATAATCTACTTCTCGATCTTAATACTCTTAATTAAAGCCTCAAATTCTTTACTATTGTCTTCCTCACCGAAGCCATCAGTAAAGGTAAGCTGGAAATAAAATTCATTATGCGGTATCACATACGTCCTGCTGCGCACCTTATATTCTACGCCGGCTTGCGTTTTCATAGAAAATTTCCCGCTGAAGTAAAGGCTTTTAACCTTGTTTATCTTTATTTCCTGAGGCTCGTCAATATATTCATAGCCGGAATGCAGGTCTTTAAAGCTATTCGCGCTTTTGATGACGTATGACTTGAATACCTCGAAGTCTTTGTTCTTCTTTTCCCTTACGTTTACCTGTATGGCAGGAATCAGCCCGCCGTGGGTCATGGGATCATATTTGTAAAAGGACATCAGGAGAAGGGAGCCCTTATGGTCACTAATGATCTTTAAGAGCTTTGCATTGTCAAGGTCGAGCTTGTTAAGGTTTTGCTTGAGGTCATCGTTATTGGCCCATATCCATCCTGCAGGCTCATCCATAGAAAAGCCGTATGCCTTGTTCTCATATCGTGTAGTCTGAGCTTTTGCAGCTGTAAAGAAAAGCACTAACCCGATAAGTAAAAATTTTTTCATAGTAAGGGGATTTTTACATGGCAAACATAAATAAAAAAAGCATCTGTTACGATGCTTATAATTTTCAGGATACTAAACTGGGTGTTAGTTCCATAGATCCGATACCTCATTTTTAAGTTGTGCAATACCTACACTGCTTGGGCTTTGCTTATCGAATAGGTTTTTCAGTAATGTTTCGCGCAGGTCCTGTGCAGTGGTTACAGAGGCGTCTGCTGCGGCTTTGCGTATCATCTGTATGGTCGCATTCTTGGCAGTGGTTACAATATCCCAGCTTTCAGAAGAGATGTAGATTTGCTGTGAAAGGTTATGCTCGTACTCAATCTCGATTTGAGAAACGAGGTAATCTTCATAATCACGCTTGTCAGATGATTGTGGCGCTACACGTATAAGTATTTTAGCAGGATTGATGCGCTCCAGGAAAAGTACAAGCCTTTCGAAAGCCTGAAGGCGCAGCGGAAGTGCACTTTTCTGGGCTTCTTTATGGATAAGGTAGCGGCGGCGGCCTTCCTCATTTTTGGTATGCATACTCAAAAAGTAATAGGCAACGCCGCCCGTTATAATGGCAGGCAGTGTATAAGCCAAAAGCTCAATGATCTTGTTGAAATCCATAGTATGTCGATTTGTGGTATTATTATGAAATGCGAATTTAAGAAATAAACAGTACTTTTCCATATAGTAATATACTGACGATTTTCATGTGTTTTTGTAACATAACAGTGATAATAATGCTATCAGCGGGACAAGGGTCAGAAGACGTAATAGTATATTATTAGTAAGTTCTCCATAATACTTAAAGAATATCTATTTTTCAGCTATTTGTTTTGCAGCCCAATCTGAATTTAACAACTATGAATCAACTATATTCTTACAACTACGTAATTAAAATTTATGATAATGAAACATCTTAGCCCAATCCAACCCCTTGTATTTTGATAATAAAAATATGAAATGTCGGTTTTTTATCTATTTATTTATCAATTTGTAATATATAGTAGTAATTTTTTTTTGTAACTATAAAAATTATAAAATTCCTTGACATACTTACGAAAACGGTATAGTTGTATTGTTGATGTATAGGTAAAATTGATTTTTGTAAGGCAGGAATTAATTTGTGTATGGTTTGTATATACTATATGTTATTTATATATTAATTAAGATTATTTTAGCCCAAAATCTAAATTTATGATCTATAATTACCAAAAACAATTCAATGTGCTTTTGCTATTCATTTGCTTTATCTTTTCGCAATATGTTTTAGCTGGTAACGTAGTATGCGATACCCCTATTTGCACGAATGAATCATCGGATACGAATCATCCTGCTTTAACTACTTTTGCAGGATGTTCGGGAACGGACACACAAACACAACAAGGAACAGTTACTCTCGGATATAATTATACATTCGAGACAATTGGTACAAGCGTTAAGATTACTTGTCAGTTGCTTGATACAAAGACTGGTCTTGTGGCTGCTGCGTGGAGACAAAGCCCATTTCTTGAAACGGCAATGTCTGCTGTTTCAGGGCAGACACAAACATTTACTGTAACCATTCCTGGACAAACCGTAGGTGCTACGATTAGTTATGCAGTGAAGTTTGCTTATGCAGCAGGTGGTCAAATTGTTACCAAGTACATTAGCTATGTTGTTGGTAACAATTGTGTTACCGATACTTCTGCTCCTACAAATTTTACTGCTACCTTAGGAACAGTTACCGCAAATTCAGTCCAATTATTGTTTAATGGTACTGATGATTCGGGGTCATTATCCTATTCAATCACTTATGGTTCAACTACGGTAACCACTACCGGTACGTCTGGAACTCAAAAGTCATATGTTATTACCGGCCTTACTCAAAATACACCTTACAGTTTTAGCATAACAGCAAAGGATGCTGCCAACAATGTAGCCGCAAATGCCCCTTTAACGGTTACAGCAACAACATCTGTAGATCCGCCGCCGACTAACTTTACTGCGACACTAGGTACGGTTACAGCCAGTTCAGTTCAGTTATTGCTAAATGGCACCGATGACTCTGGTACACTAACCTATACGGTCACTTATGGTTCAACTACTGTAACTACTACGGGTACATCGGGTGTTCAAAAGGCTTTTGTTATCAGCAATCTTAGCCAAAATACAGCCTACAGTTTTAGCATAACAGCTAAAGACGGCTCCAATAATCTTGCGGCTAATGGACCGCTAACAGTTACTGCAACCACACTTGTGGATACAAGTAATGCGTGTTCAGGAACAAGTTCGATAGCAGCCGAAGGGACTTTCTCTGCGGGTTATAGCTATAATTTTACAAGCAGCGGAGGCAGTGTTACTGCAACTTTCACCTTACAGGATACTGACAAATCAGGGGTAGTAGCTTATTTGTGGATACAAACGCCATTTTCTGAAACTCCAATGACTAATACATCAGGTCTAACATTCACTAAAACGGTAACAGGCCTGACAGTTGGTTCAACTATTAGCCTTGGTTGTAAATTTGCTTATGCCGGTGGCCTTGTCCGTACAAAATATTTTACCTACACTGTGGGAGATACTTGTGGCGTTACTCCAGCAGATACACAAGCGCCGACAGGCTTTACTGCAACACTGGGCACTGTTACTATGAATACAGTACAGCTATTGCTCAATGCTACCGATAATTCAGGAGCTGTTACGTATACAATCACTTATGGTTCGACCACAACAACAGTCACTGGTAATTCCGGCGTACAGCAAGCCAAAGTAATCAGTGGTCTTTCACCAAGTACAGCCTATAGTTTTAGTATTACCGCAAAAGATGCTTCCGGCAATACAGCGGCTAATAGCCCTATTGTAGTAAATGCTACTACGTCTGTAGATACCAGCACTGCATGCGCAGGAACAAGTACGATAGCAGCCGAAGGGACATTTTCTACCGGTTACAACTATAGCTTTACAACAAGCGGTGGTAATGTTACAGCTACATTTACAATGCTTGATACAGATAAATCAGGAGTAATAGCATATTTATGGATACAATCGCCCTTCTCTGAAACACCTATGACCAACACTTCAGGGCTTACATTTACGAAAACCTTAACAGGCCAGACTGTCGGTACCACAATTAGCATTGGGTGTAAATTCGCTTATGCAGGCGGCCTTGTCCGTACTAAATACTTTACCTATACGGTAGGTGACAGCTGTGGTGTTGTTGTTCCGGATACTCAGGCACCAACAGCTTTCACTGCTACGTTGGGCAGTGTTACATCAAGTACTGTGCAGTTACTGCTAAAGGCTACAGACGATTCGGGCGCTGTAACGTATACTATCACTTATGGAGCTACCACCACAACGGTTACAGGTAACTCAAATGTACAAGTGTCGAAAGTTATTCTTAACCTTACACCGGAAACGGCATATAATTTTAGTGTTACCGCAAAAGATGCCACCGGTAACACAGCAGCTAATGGCCCTATCGTAGTGCCGGCAACTACTGCGATTGATACTAATACCATGTGTGCGGGAACCAGTTATCAGGCGGCAGAGGGTACATTCTCAACAGGATACAACTACAGTTTCCAGAGTTCTGGCAGCAGTGTTATTGTTACATTTACTTTGCTTGATACTGATAAATCGAGCGTAAATGCCTATTTGTGGACACAGACGCCATTCTCTGAAGCAACAATGACCAATACATCAGGCCTTACATTTACAAAGACCGTTACAAACCAGACAGCAGGTGCAGTAATTAACTTCTCGGTCAAATTTGCCTACGCAGGTGGTTTGGTACGTACTAAATATTTTAGCTATACAGTAGGAGACAACTGTAACGGCCTTGTTAACGATACTGAAATACCCGGTAACTTTACAGCTACATTGGGCGCTGTAACAGCAACTTCTGCAGAGCTGTTGCTTAATGGTACGGATAATTCAGGAACGGTGACCTATACAATTACCTATGGCAGTACAACTACAACAGTTACTGGCGCCACAGGTGTACAACAGTCCAAAATAATTACCGGACTTATACCACAACATACTTATAACTTTAGTGTGGCAGCAACTGATACTGCAGGCAACGCAGCGGCTAATAACTCCATTGTCGTACCTGCAACCACCGCTGCCTTTGTAAACACAGCATGCATGGGATACAGTTCAAGTGCGGCAGAAGGTACTTTCTCTACCGGATACAGCTATAGCTTTACCAGTAGCGGCAATACAGTTACGGCAACTTTTACATTGCTGGATACTGACAAATCAGGTGTTATAGCCTATTTATGGAGGCAAACACCATATTCCGAAACGCCAATGACTAATATTTCGGGGCTTACTTTTACAAAAACATTGACAGGTATCACGCCGGGAACACCGATTAGTTTAGCTGTTAAATTTGCCTATGCGGGCGGCCTTTCGCGTACCGTATATTTCTCTTATACGGCAGGTGACCAGTGTGATGGAAACCCGGTTATCGATACCGATATACCGACAAACTTTACAGCAACGTTAGGCACTGTTACAACAAACTCTGTGCAGATATTAGTTAACGGATCTGATAACAGTGGCACCGTAATATATGATATTACTTATGGAGGAAATACTGTAACTGTTACAGGCAATTCAGGAGTACAGCAATCAGTAGTGATAACTAATGGTATCGTGCCTGCAACTGCTTATACTTTTACGGTTTCCGCAAGGGATGCGTCTAATAATCATCCCACTAATAATAATATAGTACTTCAGGCTACTACATTGCCAAATATAAGTACACCATGCTTAGGTATAAGCACACAAGCGGCAGAGGGCACATTCTCCACTGGCTATACATATAAATTCATAACAAACGGTACTAATGTTACGGCCACATTTACATTACTTGACAGCGATAAAACAAATGTGGTGGCCTATCTGTGGAGGCAAACGCCATATTCTGAAATGTCAATGACAAATACTACCGGTTTAACCTTTACGAAAACGGTAACAGGCCTTACACCGGGGATGACGGTTAACTTCTGTGTTAAATTTGCTTATGCAGGAGGGCTTTCACGTACCAAATACTTTAGCTATATCGTAGGGGATACCTGTGCGGGTGGTGTGGGCGATATGTTTACAACCACCTGGACGGGCTCATCGTGGAGTAATGGCATACCGGTTTCAAACCAATATAACGCAGTTGTTGAAGGCAACTATAACTCTGATACCAATGGCGAGATTGTTGCGGCATCATTAGCTGTGAACAGTGGCGACATGGTAATTTCAAGTGGCGATAACTTTACTATAAAAGGCGCTGTTACGGTTGATACGGAAGCAACATTTACTGTTGAGAATAATGCTAATCTTATCCAGTCTGACGATGTGGACAATACAGGTGTAATCTCGGTAATAAAAGAAAGCGCGCCTATGTACAGGCTGGATTATGCAATGTGGTCTTCGCCGGTTGCGGCTCAAACCCTAAAAGCATTTTCTCCTGAAACCCTCAACAACCGTTTCTACCATTACAACCCGTTTACCGATGCGTATGCCACGGTAACAGATCCGGTAAATACCGTGTTTGGTGAAGGCGAAGGCTATCTTATCCGTGTAGCGAATACGCACCCTGCATTTGTAAATGCAGAAACTCCCGGAACGCCTTGGGAAGGAACATTTACAGGTGTACCGAACAATGGTAACGTGAGTGTAGCGGTAGTTCCGTTTGATGATGAGGAAGGCACCGAAAATGATGTGAACGGCTACAATAGCGTTGGCAACCCATATCCGTCGCCTATTAATATTGCTGCCTTCTTTGCAGCGAACCAGAACAACCTTGCCAGCAATACGCCTATTTATTTCTGGAGGAAAAAGAACGATGCGGCAACTTCATGCTATGCTTCGCTTACTCTTGCCGGCTATAACCAAAATGCAGGAAATGCATGGGGTGACAGCAGCAACGGAGTCTTCAACAACCCAAATAACAGCGCCAACTGGGTTATCAATCCGGGGCAGGGCTTTATTGTTAAGGCAGTTTCTAACACAGTGGTTTTCAATAACGCTATGCGTGTGCCGGTGAATAATGGGCAGATATTCCGTTCGGCTATGGACGAAGAGGTTACCAAATCACGCCTTTGGCTGAACCTTACCAATGCAGCGGGCGCTTTCGGTCAGACAACGATAGCCTACACGCCTGCAACAACATTAGGGCTTGACTTTGGCTGGGATGGTGAAGCGATTACCGATGGAGAGATATCAATCTATTCTCTTGCAGGAGAATCGAAACTTGGCATACAAGCAAGGCCGTCATTCGATGCTGCCGATGTGGTGCCGTTGGAATACAAGATTACAAATGCAGGAAATTATACTGTTTCAATTGACCATGTGGATGGTGTATTCGCTGCCGAACAGGATATTTATTTAAGGGATAACCTTCTGGGAGGTATTACGCACAACCTGAAGCAAGGCCCTTATGAGTTCACCGCGGAGGCAGGAACTATAGCAGGACGCTTTGATGTTGTATATGCAGAAGCCTTAAGTACTAACTTACCTTCGTTTGATGCCAACAGCATTGTTGCTTACAAGCAGGGTAATGTAATCAATATAAACACTGGTAACACTGATATGAAATCAGTTTCGGTTTATGATGTACAGGGCAGGCTGCTATACAGTGCCAATGATGTAAATGCAGCATCAACGGCAATTACAGGCCTTCAGTCAGCACAACAAATGCTTATCGTGCAGGTACAGACAGTACAGGGTGCGAAAGCAAGCAGGAAAATAGTTTTTTAATTTTCACATTTTTAGTAGTTTAGGTAAAAGGGCTGTCTTACTAAAAAGACAGCCCTTTTTATATCAGGGATTTTGAACGACAACTTATAGGTAGCTTTTAAATTATTTGGGCTTGGCGGACGGATTGTATTTTGTCAGGATACAAGCCGGCAATAAATCAATAACTAAAAAGCTTATAGTAAAATAACATTTAAAATGTAACTATTAAAGCAGGGCATAACGTCCTGCTTTTTTATTGCAAAAAGGATATTGAATCCTTTTAGGGATAAATTTGTAATTGCTTTACCTGCTTACGAAAACGGTGTAGTTGTAGTGTTGATGTATAGGTATATTGAGGATGTTGTAGCAGTAAATTTCTACAATGTATGGTTTGTATATACTCTTGTTTTAGCTATGTGTGAAAAAATTACGATTATATTAGCAGAAAATATAAAATTTATGAACAACAATTACCAAAAATGTATTAAGGTGCTGTCGCTTCTCATCTGTGTGGTTTTCGCGCAGTATTCCGGCTTCAGCAAAACAACAAACCTGAATAATACAATCACGACAGTTGATGATGCATGTTCGGGGACAAGCAATGTAGCCTCTCAGGGAAGTTTTTCTACGGGATACAGCTACCAGTTCCAGACAGTAGGCAACAGCGTTACTATTACCGCTACATTACTGGACACCGATAAAGTAGGTGTGGTAGCCTACATATGGCAGCAAACGCCATTTGTTGAAACGCCAATGCCTACAACGGGAGGGCTTACATTTGCGCAAACCATAACAGGCCAGACGCCGGGCGCTACTATTCATTATGCGGTGAAATTTGCTTATTCCGGTGGAATGTCGGTTACGCAATACCTTAGTTATGTAGTAGGTGAGAATTGTGGCGGCGGCGGTTCTACGGATACAGTAGCGCCAACAGACTTTACTGCTGCTGTGGGAACTATCGGATCTAATTCCGTCCAGTTCTTGCTTAACGGCTCAGATGATTCGGGCAGTGTGATTTATACGATCACTTACGGCAGCAGTACTGCTACAACTACAGGTACTTCAGGCTCACAGCAGGCATTTGTTGTAAACAACCTGAATGCTGATACTGCTTATACTTTCAGCATCACTGCAACCGATGCAGCTGGCAATGCGGCCGCAAATAACCCTATAGTATTGCAGGCGACTACACTTGAGGCTGTAGAGAACACTCCATGTGCGGGAACCAGCAATGCGGCGGCAGAAGGCACGTTCTCAACAGGATATACCTACAGCTTCCAGACTACAGGAAACAGCGTTACCGCTACCTTCCAGTTGCTTGATACGGATAAAGTAGGCGTGGTAGCCTATCTGTGGCAGCAAACGCCATTTGTTGAATGGCCAATGACAGCCTCGCCGGGACTTACATTTACAAAAACGGTAACAGATCTTACACCGGGTACGGTTGTGAGTTTTGGTGTGAAATTTGCATATGCCGGAGGCCTTTCGCGTACATTATACTATTCGTACACCGTGGGCGACAACTGTACAGGTACTGTAGACACTGAAGCTCCTACAGCTTTTACAGCTACTGTAGGTACAATTACACCAACATCGGTGCAATTCCTTCTTAATGGTACGGATGATTCGGGCAGCTTGATCTATACGATATCGTACAATGGCACAAGCGTAAACCTTTCAGGAAATTCAGGATCACAACAGGCTTATGTATTGAACGGGCTTGATGCCGATACAATTTATAACTTCACGGTTACAGCGGCTGACTTGGCTGGCAACATGGCTGCAAACAACCCGATATCACTTACCGCTACAACACTGGCGCCAACAAGCAGCGTACCTTGTACGGGCACAGGGACCGAAGCACAGCAGGGATCATTCTCTACCGGATACAGCTACTCTTTCCAGACTGTAAATGGCTCTGATGTGGTAGTTACCATTACAATGCTTGATACAGATAAAGTAGGCGTAGTCGCTTACCTGTGGACACAGACACCATTCACTGAAGCGCCAATGCAAAATGCAGGTGGATTGACATTTACTAAAACGCTTACCGGCCAGACACCGGGTGCAACTATAGGACTTGCGGTTAAATTTGCCTATTCAGGAGGTTTATCTGCAACGGCATACATCCCTTACGTTGTAGGCCAGGACTGCGAGCTTCCTGAAGATACAGAAGCGCCTGCCAACTTTACTGCTACAGCAGGAACTATTACTTCTGATTCAGTTGAAATACTGCTTAATGGTACAGACAACTCAGGGACTGTAATCTATACGGTAACTTACGGTTCTGAAACAGTAACGGTTACAGGTACTTCCGGTGTAGCAACATCAGTAGTTATCGATGGCCTTGATCCTGAAACTGCTTATAGCTTTAACGTAGAAGCAGCTGACGAAGCAGGCAACGAAGCGGCTAACAATGCTATTGTAGTTGATGCTACAACGCTTATGATAGACAACGATGCCCCTGCTGACTTTACAGCTACTGTAGGAACGGTAACCGCAACTACTGTACAGATACTACTAAATGGTACTGACAATTCAGGTTCTGTAACGTACACTATAACATACAACGGACAGACTACGACAGTTACAGGCGTTTCGGGAGAACAGACAACAGTAACTATCAATGGCCTTTCTCCTGAAGCGGTTTATAGCTTTAGCGTAGTGGCGGCGGATGCAGCCGGTAACGTAGCTGCAAATAACCCGATCGTATTGGAAGCAACTACAATGGAAGATACCAACACAGAGTGTGCAGGTATGAGTTCATCGGCTCAGGATGGTGCTTTCTCTATCGGATACAACTACAGTTTTGAAACTGTTGGTAACGATGTAACGGCAACTTTCACGATGCTTGATACAGATAAAGTGGGCGTTGTAGCTTACCTGTGGCAGCAAACTCCGTTTACTGAGACTCCTATGACAAATACAGACGGCCTTACATTTACTGCTACAGTTACAGGACAGACTGCTGGTACCGACTTGGCTTTCGCAGTTAAATTTGCTTACGCAGGTGGACAGTCGGTTACAAATTACTATACTTATACAGTAGGGGAAGATTGTGGACTTGGCATTGAAACTCCGGAATTGGAAGCCGCTGTGAAGCTATATCCAAACCCTGCGAACAATGTTGTAAACATCGATTCACAGCTTTCGAACATCTCTAAGGTTGAGGTATACTCTGTACTCGGTACAAAGGTAATGGAGTCTGCAAATACCCAGCTTAATGTAGAAAACCTTTCTGACGGAATCTACATGGTAAAAATATATGCAGGAAATAAATCGGTGACTAAAAAACTGGTTGTTCAGTAATAACATGTAATTAAAGGCAGGGCAACTGTCCTGCCTTTACGCTACTATAGTAAATTAGTACCGGCATTTCAATTCAAACAGAGAGTAATTTTTCGTATGATAATTTTTGAAAAAAGACAGTCTTCGGGCTGTCTTTTTGTTTTTGGAATACGCATCTAAGGCACGCTTAATACTACTAAGAAGTAGGGTATGCCCCGCTCTGAAAAGTCTCTGACTTTGTGGAAGCGATGGCATATCTCTGATATGCTTAGAAAGATCGGGGACATTTAAAACAGCTACAAAGTCAGAGACTTTGCAGAGCATGGTAAAGAAGTACAGTAGGATATCCTGATACCCTTACATGAACTTTTTTATTTACAGGGTGCAGCAATTGAAGAAGGTGTCCCGGGAATTATTATTTCTGGTTCTTGTTGAAATACATCCTGAAATATTTCACCGGTACCCACAAAAAGCCATAACATTCGCCGTCATGCTTTTGCGTGTGCTTGTGGTGCTGCTTGTGGGCACGCCTGATGGCAAGCAAGTAAGGGTTTTTGGTGTTTTTGAGGAAGCTTATACGCTGGTGAATGAAAATATCATGCACGAAAAAATACGCCATTCCGTATAATGAAATGCCCATTCCGATGTAAAACAGGTAATTGTAATCCTGCATGGCCCCGAGGTACATCAGCACAATAGCGGGTGTCGCAAAGATCACAAAGAAATAATCATTGCGCTCAAGATTGCCTTTATTGGAGTGGTCATGGTGGTCCCTGTGCAATGACCATAATAAGCCATGCATTATATACTTATGGATTACCCATGTAAGGCCTTCCATTACAAAAAATACTATAAAGACTATAAGAAATCCCATTGCTTGCTACTTTTTACATTATTCTATGATGTCGTCTACCATTGATTTTAGCACTTCAGAGGTAATTGTTCCCCTGTTGGCCATGATAAATTTTTTATCTTCGTCTATATCGTCATTATATCCCAAAAATCCGGGGGCATTCAACTGCACCGAGAGCCTTACAAAACGTATCTCGATATTAAGCGGCTCAGCCGCTACCGCTGCTTCAATATTTTTTTTTCCTTTCCGGAACGTACCCAGTTTGCTCAACGGGTTAGGCGTATGCTTTGCCCAAATCGACCGGAAAGCCCCCAGATAGGCCAGAGATACAGCATCTTTACGGTTTTCAAGCAGGGCAATCATTTCCTTACAAACCGTTTTATCTCCCGGGGCGAGGCGGTAACTGTTCCTTACGGTATCCATTTCAGAAGGCATAATGCTTTTAGCTGAGAAAGAGCACAGCAAAAATAATGCGATCAGTGTCTTCATACAATAGCAACTTTATACTGTACATAGCTGCTCATCATCAGGGAGATCTTCTGGCTGTTAGGTATCCGTATCCTGCTGTTTAATATCTTATGGGCAGGTGTTTTCCGGATCTTCCTGAAAAGCGACAGGTAATACCTGTAAGCCAGGTATACCCCAAAGCGGGATGATGCCGGTAATTTCCTTATCCCTATCAGCGCTTCTGCAAATTCTTCCCTGATCTCCTGCTCAATGCTGCATTTTACTTCGTTATTGAAGGCTTCCATGTTCACGTTCGGAAAATAGGTTCGCCCCAGGACTGAGTAATCGTCTTTCATATCGCGAAGGAAATTCACCTTTTGGAACGCCGAGCCCAGCTTCATTGCAAAGGGCCTCAGCTCATCGTAGGCCGCTTTATCGCCTTCAACAAATACATGAAGGCACATAAGCCCTACTACTTCTGCCGACCCGAGTATGTATTCCTGGTAAAGCTCTTTATTGTAGGAAACCGGGTCAAGGTCCATTTCCATGCTTTTCAGGAACTGGTCGATAAGGTCGCGCCCGATCTTATAGCGATGTACCGCATCCTGGAAGGAATTCATTATTGGGTTAAGTGAAATCTTCTCATCCAGCGCCTCGGTTGTCTGTTGCCTGAAACGCTGCAGCAGTTCGCGTTTGTTGTAGCCGTGAAAGCTGTCCACGATCTCGTCGGCCAGGCGTACAAACCCGTAAATAGCATAGATGGCAGGCCTTAGTTCCGCGCCCAGCGCCATAATCCCCATCGAAAAGCTGGTAGAGTATTTTCGTGTGGTAGCTTTGCTCACATGGTGCGATAGTTCATCATACAACTTTTTCATAACGGGATGGTATATTTTTATTAATCTCTTTTGCTACTATTTTTCCTGAAATTATTGATGGCGGGACACCCGGCCCCGGCACAGTTAGCTGACCTGTATAATACAGGTTGTCCAGCTTTTTGTTCCTTATGGAAGGCTTTAGCACCGCAGTTTGCCGCAGCGTGTTGGCCAGTCCGTAGGCATTGCCTTTATAGGCGTTATAATCCTGGGTGAAATCGCTTACACAATAGCTTCGCTGGTAATCGATTTTTGACCTGAGGTTTTTGATGCCGGAAATTTTCTCCATTTCCTCTATCATTTTGCCCAGGTATTTTTCGCGCAGCGCTTCGCCATCTTCAATGCCTATAGCTAATGGCAACAGCAGGAAGACATTTTCATGGCCTTTGGGCGCCACCATATCATCGGTTTTAGAAGGGCAGCAGGCATAGAAAAGCGGATCTTCCGGCCACTCTTTTGTTTTATAAATGGCATCGATGTGCGTGTCGAGGTCGTGCCCGAAAAATAAATTGTGGTGCTTCAGGTTCGGGATCTTTTCGGTAAAGCCAAGATAGTAAATCAGGCAGGAGGGGGCAAAAGTCCTGTCCTCCCAGTACTCTTCTGTATAATTCCTGTGCTGTTTATCAAGGAGTGTCTCGGTATGATGATAGTCCGCTGACGCTACAACAGCATCAAAATCCATTGTAACACCATTTACCCTGAGTGCGGTAACGCTGCCTCCGTCGGTAATGATCTTTTCTGCCGTATGGCCGAAATGAAAATTTACGCCTTGTTGTTCCGCCACTGTTTTCATAGCTTTTACCAGTTCGTAAAACCCTCCCAGCGGATAATAGGTGCCAAGCCCGTAGCCGCCATAATTCATCAGGCTGTACAATGCGGGAATATCTTTTGGCGAAGCCCCCAGGAAAATCACGGGAAATTCCATCAGTGCTACCAGCATGGGGTTAGAAAAATATTTCTTTACATACGACCGGTAATCCGTCAGCAGGTCGAGCTTCAGGGCGCCTTTTGCGATCTTGAGGGAAAGGAACTCAAACCAGGACAGGCACGGCTTGGTGACAAAATCCTGCATTCCTACCTCATATTTATATTTTGCCGAATCCATGAAGCGTTCAAACTGCTTTCCTGCACCGGGCTCAATCTGCTCAAAAAGGGCCTTCATATCGCCATAGCTGTCAGGGAGCGATAGCTTTCCGTCGGCAAATATGATATCAAACTGAGGGTCGAGTCGCACCAGGCTGTAAAAATCTGAGGCCTGGTAACCAAAATCTTTAAAGAAATTGTCAATGATATCGGGCATCCAGTACCAGCTGGGCCCCATATCGAATGTATATCCGTTATCTGTAGTAAACTGCCGCGCGCGCCCTCCCGGCTGGCTGTTCTTTTCGAATACATGAACTTCAAAGCCTTCCTTTGCTAAATATGAAGCAGCCGACAGCCCCGAAATACCCGAACCAATTATGGCAACCTTTTTTTTCATAAACTAATTTTGATAAAGATATTTACGGCTGATCTCTGCCAATGGTTCGGCAGCCGTAATGGGGGTGTTAAATATCGGTTGGTGAAAATCTTCAAGTTTTTTTAGCAGGCGTATAAGCTCCATCTTTTCAGACTGGTCCAGGTTGCCGGATACAATGGTGGTTGCCTGCCGGATCTTGTGCATGTGCTTATCCAGTTCCTCCAGGCCCAGCGGCGTAATGCTGATCACTTTGCTTCGTTTGTCAGTACCCGAAACGCTTTGTGCTACCCATCCGTTTTTTATGAGCCTGCCAATAATCTGGATTCCCGTCGGCTTATCCTGGATATTCCGCCGTATCAGTTCCATTTTTGTCATTGCTCCAAGGGTTTTCAGGTTGATCAGGTAAATGAAATCTTCCTGTGTGGAAAAAGGCGAGCCGGCTATTGCCAGTTTGGAATACATCTTTGCATACCGGTGCAGGTGTACAATCATCGTGCTGATGATGCTTTCTGCAGAGCGGCCTTCGTGCTTGCCTTCCCAGTCCGGTTCCTGCCGCTGTTGCCCTTGGGCGGAAACCGCTCCTGTCATCCAGTTTTTAAACTCCTTGATATCGCCTTTTCCTTGATTTTTAACGGTATAATGTTCAAAATCTTCTAAAAGGGATATTACTTCGTGGGTTAATTTATAATTCATATTAAAAATAAAGTATGTAAATATACTATTTAATGTCTAATTATAGTATTATTTTATACTTTTTTTAATATGTATTTAGCAAAGTAGCTTGCTGACAAGTGTTTGCAATTCTTAGGAATATAATTACAAAATTTAGATTGGTGATCCCGGTTATATCTTATTCGGCTTACTTACATATTTATTGCCTTTTACAAAAAAGCGCCAGGGCAACAGTGCGTCCTCCTGGGCATAGTCGACACCCACACGCGGGGTTGCGGCAATCTGGTCTGCGGTATAGCGTATGCCGTGGTCTTCAATCCAGATCTCATCGCCGGTCAGGTCTTTTTTATTGAAGGAGCGATCGATGCCCAAAGCCTTAGCCGCAGACCCCGGGCCGGAGGATATTGCAGCCTTCGATGCAGGCATGTTCCTGCGAAGCTCCATGACCTCTATGCCGGCCAGAGGCTCAACCGCCCTTATGAGTACGGCATGGGGCTCGCCTTCGCCCGAGGTAACCACATTAAACAGGTTATGGATGCCATAGCAAAGGTAAACATACGATATCCCGCCATGGCTGTACATAGTTTCGGTACGGTCGGTACGCCGTCCGCCATAAGCATGGGAAGCTTTATCCCGTACCCCGAAATAAGCTTCTGTTTCTGTGATAATGCCCGCTGTTATTTCGCCATCTATTGCGGTGTACAGCACTTTGCCTAAAAGGTCTTTTGCCAGAATGATCACATCCTGGTTTTGGTAATAGGGGAATTGTAGTTTCAAATCAGATTTTTATTAGTTGGCGAATGGATCATTTTTTCAGGCAGCGCCCTCTCGGCGAATCACTTTCGTGAAGCACGATTTCGGAATGAAGGAACTGCGCTGCGGCAGCCGAATCGTTTACCTTAACGGCGCTGCGTTCCAGCATTTCCCGTTCAAATTCCGTCAATACACTTTCCCTTATCCCGGCTTCCCTCCATTGTGATGACGGCCTGCATCCTTTCACGATGGCACGTGCCAGTGCCAGTGCATCAAGGAGTGCCTGGTTAGCCCCCTGTCCCTTGAAAGGGCTCATGGGGTGGGCGGCATCGCCTATCAGGGTTACCGGTCCGGTTTTTTCAAGTAATTCCGGCCTCAGTAGCTCACGGTCATATACCGGGTAGCCGGAAATCCTGTTTTCCGGTGTTGCTGCCATTATTTGCGGAATCGGTTCGTGCCACTGCGTCCTGCGGCGGGCTTCTTCCTTAAGGGCGGCAGGCCCCAATGCGCTTAACGTGCTGGCCTCATTTTCGGTCATGGGGAAACTCAGCTGCCACATTACAGCATCTGATGTATAAGGCATCATATAAATACGTTCATTACCATTAGCGGTCTGGAATACGGTAGCCGAGTCCAGTAAAGGGCTGGCAACTTCTGTAAGGCTGCTCAGAGGGCAAATGCCTAATATGACAATGCAATCCAGGTAGCGCAGGGGAGCGGCATCTTCACCGATGACCATCCTGCGTACCGAACTACGGATACCGTCGGCGCCCACAACAAGGCCTGCCCGGCAATTTTTTAGTTCCCCGTTCACCTGGAAAACCAGTTCAACATCGTCACTATCGTTTTGCTTAAGATCAACCAGTTGGTGTCCCCACTGTACAACATCGTGCCCGCCCAGCTGTTCAAGCAAAGCAGCGCGTAACGACTGCCGGGCAATGTGCATGTTGGAGCGTTTAGGCGATTTTTCCAAACCGGACTGCAGCCACTTCCTGCCGCCCCATTCGCCAACAACGGTTCCTTCTGCCGTATGCACGAGATGGCGGGTAGAGATCACTCCTTCGTGAAGCGAAGATATACCCAGTGCCTTCATGGCTTTACCGGCCTGCTGCAAGGTGAGCCCGTAGCCCTGTGACCGGGCATCGAAATTGCTGTCGCGCTCATACAGCGTAAAGGGAATTCCGCGCTGCAGGCAGGCCACAGCCAGTGCAACCCCACCAATTCCGCCGCCGATAATGGCAACGTGCGGGTAGTTTTCTCCATCTGCTTTAGGCGGGGTGACAGACTCCACCAGCCCGGATCCGGAACAGTGGGTGCATGGGTATAAGTGAGCTTTGGGGCGAACCGGTGCCGGGCCTTCGCCTTTTTCAAAAAGGCCAAGTGCCCAACGGTAGTTTTGTTGTGCCTTTTTGCTGAGCCCGCGGCTTTTTTTGCCTTGTCCCCGGCATTCCGGGCACATAGCAAATCCTGTTTTTATAGTATCCCCGTTATTTATTTTTTCCAAGTCATTATACTATTACGGTAAAAAACCATTGGCAGATATGATTATATATACCAACACAAAGGTACAAATTACAAACTTTGACAATAAGCAAATCCTTTATAGGCAAGTTAAGTATAGTAATCCCGGGTTTCTTTCAATGGTTAAGGCGCTTTGCAGTTGCTGCGAAAATTAGGTTCATCCCGTAATGATGCGTATCTTTGGGATAATAACTAATAAGGTTATCTATGAAGAATATTGGATTTTTATCGTTCGGGCATTGGGCAGATCATCCGTCGTACCAGGCCCGTACGGCAAGCGATACGCTGCTTCAGTCCATCGACCTGGCTGTTGCTGCGGAAGAGATTGGTATGGACGGCGCTTACTTTCGCGTGCATCATTTTGCACGGCAGCTGGCATCGCCTTTTCCGCTGCTTTCCGCCATTGGTGCTAAAACAAGCAAAATAGAGATTGGGACAGGAGTGATTGATATGCGGTATGAGAACCCGCTGTATATGGTAGAAGATGCAAGTGCTGCCGACCTGATCTCAGGCGGGCGGTTGCAGTTAGGTATCAGCAGGGGATCGCCGGAGCAGGTCATCGATGGCTGGCATTATTTTGGTTATGAGCCCGATGAGGGCGAAACGGATGCAGATATGGGGCGCAAAAAAGCCCTGAAATTTCTCGATATGCTTAAAGGAGAAGGATTTGCGCAGCCAAACCCGAACCCCATGTTTCCCAACCCGCCGGGTTTATTGCGCCTTGAGCCGCATTCCGAAGGGTTGCGAGAGCGTATCTGGTGGGGTGCTGCATCCAATGCCACTGCCGTATGGGCTGCCGAGAATGGTATGTACCTGCAAAGCTCTACGCTGAAATTTGACGAAAGCGGAAAGCCCTTTCACATCCAGCAGGCCGAACAGATAAGGTTGTATAAGGAAGCCTGGGAGAAAGCAGGGCACAAGCGCAAACCGAGGGTTTCGGTAAGCCGTTCCATCTTTGCACTGGTCAACGACCAGGACAGGTATTACTTTGGGCAGCAGGGCAAGGCATCAGACAGCTTTGGTTATATTGAAAGCGATAAGCGCGCCATTTTCGGGAAGAGCTACGCGGCTGAACCGGATAGGCTTATTGAAGAACTGGCCCAAGACGAAGCAATACAGGAAGCTGATACAATACTGCTGACCATCCCGAATACGTTAGGTGTAGATTATAATGTACATGTGCTTTCGGCCATACTGGAGCATGTTGCCCCGGGATTGGGCTGGCGTTAAGTTTAAAGACATAGAACTATAAGAAAAGCTCTAAATCATTGATTTAGGGCTTTTTTGTTGCGCCCGGTTTGCAAATTCCAAACTATGTATGCAGGATTTAATAGTTTGTTGGTTTCCAAAAGTTTGGGTTACTTGGGAGTAATCGGTAAAGTAATAAGTCATGTTTATGGGAAATCATTGAACATTCTTTTAAAGAAAACAGCGTATGGCTAAGTTTCGTAGGCATTTATAAAATGACGATATATCGTAAGTGTTTATTTAGATGGATAATTTTATTTATTGAAAAACAGGATTTTAAGTAAAAGGTATGCCATTTGTAAATTATGGAATTAAAAAACTTAATTAAAGAATGGAAACAAAAATTGGGATTACCACAGAAAATAGGGCTACAGTAGTGATGATACTGTGCAGGTTACTTGCCGACGAATATGTATTATCTGTAAAAACCAGAAATGCCCACTGGAATGTTGAGGGAAACGATTTTTATAACAAACATCTTTTTTTTGAACAGCAGTATGCCCGGTTGGATGAAATTGTAGATAGTGTAGCAGAAAGGATAAGAACCCTTGGCCACTACGCTCCGGGAACCCTTAAAAGTTTTTTGGACCTCACGCACTTGTCTGAAACAAAAAGCCATGAAAATAGCAGTATCGGTTTTATAAACGAACTGTTATCAGACCACGAGAGCATTACCATATACCTGCGCGAAAATATCGACCGCCCTGCATCGGAACTAAAAGATTACGGCAGCAGCGACTTTCTGACAAGCCTTTTGGAAACCCATGAGAAAATGGCCTGGATGCTTAGGGCACATGTAAAATAAACAGGAATTTACACTGAACCGGTGGTCTATTTAAGAAACGTGCTTATCTTCGGGATGAAAACAGAAGTAGTTGCCACTTAGCTAACGGTTTACAACCACATTAATATGAAGTCTAAAGTACTGTTTATCATTATAATTACACTTTCCCTGAATGCATTTGCGCAATCGGCAGGCAACGCCCGGTTTAATGATATTCGCGTTAAACTCAATAAAGAAAAAGACGAAGCAAAAAAAGCAGGGCTTTACTATCAGGCAGCCCGGTTTTACCTTGAAAAGGAAGGTGCTATAAAAACCGACCTTGATAGTGCTGCGCTATTTAATAAACGGTCTGTACGCCTTGGCAGTAAGTTGGGAATGAAGAAGGTGATAGCGCAAAATATGCTGCTGGAAGGCGAAATTGCGGCTGAAAACAACAATAGCGTCCTTTCGGCAAAATTAAAAGACAAAGCATTGCAATATTCGCTTTCGAACGGGCTTAAAACCGAGGCGGCCGGCGTTTACATGTCACTCGCTTATGAAGTTCCGGAAAATGACCTGCTTAAAAGAGAGCAGTACTTTCTGAAAGCCGCTGACTTATACAAACAGGCAGGTGCATTTCTTAAAGAGGCAGAAACATGCACAGAACTTTCTGTCCTTTATAACAGCCTTGATGAAATTGATACCTCTGTAAAATTTGCACTTGAGGCGGTTAAGATCAAAAAGAAAATTAAAGAGCCGTCACTGTATAAGGAATATACGATGCTGGCGATGGATTACAGAATACAGGGTAAATATGAAAGCGCCCTTGCTTATGCCCTTGCTGCCGATAAAGTAACTGAAACTACCCCGGATGCCGATGCAGTATGGCGAAGCATTATAAAAAACCTGACAGGCACGATATACTCTGAACTCAAATTTTACGACAAGTCGGTTGAGTATTATAAAAAAGCAATTGTAATAGCAAAAGAAAGCAATGATACGGAAGGTGTAACCTCTATCACTATAAATACCGCGCGTGGGCTTTTTGGCCGCCATAAAGTTACCGAAGCCCTTGAGGTATTAAATAATGGGTACAAATATTATCACAAAGAAAATTGTGATGCAGAGTATGCCTCACTTTACATATTGTTATACTGTGAGTTAAAAAAATATGAAAAGGCAAAGCCTTATTATGACCAATTGGTAAACTGTGGAAGCGGTCAGGTTAAAAATCCTATGGAGCAGGAGAAAATGTACTACGCAATGATAAAGTATTTACTAAAAACCGGGCAGGCAGGAAAAACCTATGGATATATTGAAAAGCTAAAACAGTTAAGCCGGAAAAACAATGACATCTATAATCTAACCCAGCTTGAAAAAACCCATTTTGAAGTAGATTCCGCTACGGGTAATTATCTTAGGGCCATTGAGCATTTAAAAAAATATAAGCAGCTAAATGATTCTGTCTTTAATATCAATAATGCAAAGCAGTTTGCCGATTTGCAGCTGAAATATGATACTGAAAAAAAAGACAGGAATATTAAATTGCTTACGAACAAAAGCCAGCTGCAGCAAGCCAGGATCGAAAATGAGCTTGTTATAAGGTATATCTTTATTGGCAGCCTTCTAGTACTGTGCATAATTATAGGATTGCTTTACAGCAGGTACTGCATGAAACGCAAAACCAATTCTATCCTGGAGGCCAAGCAGGACGAAATCAACAGCAAAAATAATAAGCTCGAGCGCCTTGTCGCCGAAAAAGAATGGCTGTTAAAAGAAATACATCACCGGGTTAAAAACAATTTGCAGATAGTAATTAGCCTGCTTAACACACAGTCGGCCTACCTGGATAACGAAGAAGCGCTGGAGGCCATACAAAACAGCCAGCACAGGATGCATGCTATGTCGCTTATCCACCAGAAACTCTACCAGACAGAGAACCTTTCCAGCATTAACATGCCATGGTATATCAAAGAGCTCGCCGATTATTTAAAAGACAGTTTTGACCATGAAGGCAAGATCAGGTTTGAGCTTTCCCTTGCTTCTATAGATCTTGATGTGGCACAGGCTGTACCTTTGGGGCTAATACTTAATGAGGCCATAACGAATGCAATTAAATATGCATTTCCTGACCAGAAAGGGATCATCAACATTCTTCTGGAAGAAACAGATAATAGCTACCTGCTTCGCATTTCTGACAATGGTATAGGGCTTCCTGAACATTTTGAATCGGCTGAAACGGATTCCCTTGGCATGAGCCTCATGATGGGGCTTGCCGAACAGCTGGACGGGACCTTTACTATCCGGTCCGGTGCCGGCGTAGTAATAACTATTAACTTTATAAAAAGACAGGCTGCTGTATAAGCGGTATAGGATAATGGAAAATAAAGAGAAAATATTAATTGTCGAGGATGAGTTTATCGTAGCTAACGACCTGAAAATGATATTAAAAAAGGGTGGCTATGATGTGGTAGGCATTGCTTCGTCTGCGGCGCAGGCCCGCACCATGGTCACTGCCAAAAAGCCCAACTGGGTACTCCTTGACATTATCCTTAAAGGTGACGAAACCGGTATTGACCTGGCGTGGGAATTAATAAAGTGCAAAACACCATTTCTGTTCATCTCTGCCAATACCAATCAGACTACGCTTGAGGCCGTTAAAAAAACTCAGCCTTATGGCTTTATGGTAAAGCCTTTCAGGGAGAAGGACCTGCTGGTTATGCTCGATATTGCACGTTACCGTTATGCCTTGGAGAATAGGGGAATGGCTAACCCTGCAACCAGTGCAAAAGCAGCCTTTACGGGAATTGTAGGTAACAGCCCGTTGTTAGAGGCGGTATTGTCAAAAATTAATATTGTTGCCCCAACCGAGACTTCGGTACTTATAACAGGCGAGAGCGGTACGGGCAAAGAAAGGATCGCCCATACGATACACGAGCATTCGGGCAGGAAAAATAAGCCCATAGTAGTCGTAAACTGTGCTGCGCTGCCATTATCGTTGATAGAATCAGAGCTTTTTGGTTACGAAAAAGGCGCGTTTACCGGGGCAAACTCCCGGAGGATAGGCAAATTTGAACAGGCCGATGGGGGTACGCTCTTTCTGGATGAGATAGGCGAACTTCCGTTGGACGCACAGGTGAAGCTGCTGCGTGTATTGCAGGAAAAAGAAATTGAACGCATAGGTGGCGACCAAACCATAAAGGTAGATGTGCGCATTGTAGCAGCAACAAACCGCAGCCTTGAGCATGAAGTTGCCGAAGGGCGGTTTAGGCTCGATCTTTACTACAGGCTTAATGTATTTCCAGTTGAGCTGCCACCGCTGCGGGAACGCAAGGAAGACATAGCGCTACTGGCAGAACATTTCCTTAAAAAATTTAATGCTGCTACAGGCAGGAATATTAAAGGCTTTGGGGCAAAAGCACTGCAACAGTTGCAGCAATACAACTGGCCGGGCAATATACGGGAACTGGAGCATTTAATAGAGCGCAGCACCCTGCTTGCCACAACCGATGAAATAAGCCATGTCAACCTTCCGGCTAATGCGGAACTCCCATCCCCGCAAAGCAAAGAAACGGGAGGCTTGCAGTCTTTGGAAGATATGGAAAGGGCGCACATTATGCAGGCATTGCAGGCATGCGGCGGTAAGGTATTCGGGCCCGGAGGCGCTGCCGAAATACTTAAAATACCGGCCACAACATTATACGCTAAAATGAAAAAGCTGGGTATCCGGCAGGAACATTATTAACCTTTAAATCAATTGGAATGACTGAGATAAGACTGGAGCTGGATGAGAAAAAACATGGTGGCTTTAACCTTTATGAAGAGGGCAGTAAAATAGGTGAAATGGTGATAAGCCTTGCAACTGACAGGATTACCGTATACCATACAGGCATTGAGCCTGTTGCCGAAGGTAAAGGTTATGCTAAGCTGCTGCTGGAGGAAATGGTGAAATACAGCCGGGAGAATAACCTTAAAGTTATTGCTCTTTGTCCGTATGTACATGCGCAGTTTAAAAGGCATCCTGATACTTATGCCGATGTATGGCTAAAGCAGGAATAGCATACAACATTTTATGTATTTTTACATATAAAAAGTAACACACCATGGCAGGCGGCCCGGACAAGGATGAGATCATAGCACGCATACAGCAAAGGGAACAGGAACAATCCCTGCTATTCTCATTGTGCGAAAGCCTGGCACCTGTCACCACACGCAGAGAATTTCATGATGTGGTAAGCAACGTGGTTAAAAGCACAATTGGATTCAGCCATTTTTCCATTTGTATTGAAGATGGGTCACAAAATGGCTACAGGCTTCAATACCATAGTACACCTGCTGAATATACTAAACACAAAACCACGCTATTTACAGATAGTTTTGCAATTTTTGAATCAGCGCTCAATTCCCCTGAGCCCGCTGTGCTCTCAAAAAATGATGCTGCAAAAGCGCCGGGCCTTCCTTCTTTTCTTAAAGATGCCTTACAGTCGTATGCTGCCAGTATTGTTTCAGTAGCCCTTTCATCAAAGTATTGCAAAGGAGTCGCTTTTTTTGGCTTTGGCAGGGGAGACGAACCCGGACGAAATACCCTGCGGCTTATTAAAATGTTGTCACTGCAATTAGGCATCACATTTACCAATATACTCCTGCTTGAAAAAGCGATCCCAGGAATAATGATCCCCGAGCCGGAAATTCATGATACGCCACAGGCTGCAGATATGGGCATTATAGGCAGGAGCGCAGCAATGCAACAGGTACGCAGCCTTATAACATTGGTAAGCGAAAGCAACAGCGGTGTGCTTATACTGGGCGAAAGTGGTACGGGTAAAGAGCTGGTGGCAAAAGCAATACACGATAATTCCCCCCGGAGCACACAACGGCTGATAAAAGTAAATTGTGCTGCTATACCGGCAAACCTTTTGGAAAGCGAACTCTTTGGGCATGAAAAAGGAAGCTTTACCGGTGCTATAGCGCAAAAAAAAGGCAAGTTCGAGCAGGCCAATAAAGGAACCCTCTTTCTGGACGAAATAGGTGAAATGCCCATGGAATTGCAGGTAAAATTATTACGTGCCTTGCAGGAAAAGGAAATACAGCGTATAGGCAGCAACGGAAGCATTAAAGTGGATACGCGGATTATAGCCGCTACCAACAGGGACTTGCAGGAAGAAGTGAAGAAGGGTAATTTCAGGGCCGACCTCTATTACAGGCTGAATGTCTTTGCTATAGAAGTACCTGCATTGCGCGAACGGACAGAGGATATTCCTGACCTGGCGAAATTTTTTATACACCGCTATGCCGCAAGAAATAAAAAACCACTTAAAACCATTGCTGTAAAAGCGCTCAATACCCTTAAGGTGTATCCGTGGCCGGGCAATGTACGCGAGCTGGAGCATGCGCTGGAGCGGGCATTTCTTTTAGCGCCGGATAAGGTTATAAAAGAGGTGCAGATAACCAGCAATAAAGACATTGCTGCACCCGGCAATTCCATTAAGCCCTGGTACGAATTTGAAAAAGAATATATACTTACCGTGCTGAAATTTTGTAATGGCAAAATATCGGGCACAAGCGGTGCCGCCACATTATTAGAAATGCCTCCAACTACCCTGAAGTCAAAAATGGAAAGGCTGGGCATTAAGAAACGGCATTATTCTGCCGGGCAATAACCACATTATTATCTGCATTTATTAAACATTTAATAAATGTTTAATTTTTGACTAACCACATAGCTACATAGGATTATAGCGATGTTGCTAAACAAGGAGACATATTCGCACATAGTGAAGCGAAGCTTCATACTCTGTGTACTTTGGAGCCTAAAATCATTTTCTAAGGCTATATATCTATGTGGTTAATATTATTTTTAAAATTTAAACAAATACTTATAATTTCACGAAATATCGTAGAAGATAAATCATACAGATATTGTAAAACATTGAATAATAATTATTTGCGTATTTAGGAATACTTTTGGTTTCTTGTAATGTATAACGATTATTAATTCTAATTAAATCAATACATTATGAAAAATCAAATTACAATTCCATTCGATCAGGACCCTGCAATCTCTACAGCTACAAAGGAGTTCCTTAAAGCATTAAACTCAGGTGGTGTACCATTAGAGACCCTGTCTCCCGAAGAGGCAAGGCTGGTATTGGTAAATGCCCAAAAATCGGTTGAGGTAGATTATTCAGGCATTGAAGAATCTGAAAAAACCATTACCCAGGATGGCTACAATGTAAAACTAAACATTGTAAGGCCCGAAGGAAACAACGAAAAGCTTCCTGTATTCATTTTCATCCACGGCGGGGGATGGGTACTGGGCGATTACCCTACCCATAAACGCATGGTACGCGACCTTGTAGTTTTAAGCGGAGCTGTTGGCGTATTTGTAAATTACACTCCGTCTCCGGAGGCTAAATACCCACAGGCAACAGAAGAAATTTATGCAGCGACAAAATGGGTAGCGGAAAATGGCAGCGAAATTAACGTGGACGGCAGCAGGCTGGCAATTGCAGGCAACAGCGTGGGTGGTAATATGACTGCCGTTACAGCCATCAGGTCGATACAAAACAATGGGCCGAAGATCGCTAATCTCGTTATGCTGTGGCCTATAGTAGCTGCCAATTTTGAAACTGAGACCTACCAACAATTTGGGCAGGACCGTTTTCTTACCACACCACTTATGAAATGGATGTACGACCAGTATACCACCGATCTCAATCAGCGCGAAGAAATTTACGCCTCTCCGCTGAACGCACCCCTTGATGTCCTGAAACATTTCCCACCCACTTTTATCCCGGTTGCCGAGGCCGATGTACTAAGAGAGGAAGGCGAAGCTTTTGGCCGCAAACTGGACGAGGCCGGTGTAGAAGTTACCACTATCCGTTATAACGGAATGATACACGACTGGGGGCTTCTTAACCCGCTTGCACACCTGCCGCAAACCAAAGCGTTGTTCAGGCAGGCCGCAGCCGAATTGAAAAAATATCTTTTTGCTTAATCTTAGTATTGGCTAAATTTTTAAAAAAAATCAATATTTAACCACACTACTTGTCCCGCTCCAGCGGGAGGCACATAGTATTAGCAGGAAATTAAAAAAGTCAATTAAGTGACACAGAGCATGAAGCTTCGCTTCACTATGTGGAAATATGTTTCCTTCAGCTACAATAAATCGCTATGAAACCTATGTTTCTATGTGGTTAATTTAAAATTTAGACAGTTATTTAAATTCAATTAAAATGAAACTAATTAATAATATGGGCGCTATACTACTGCTGCTCACGCTGGCTACATCATGCAGCGATAAAAAAACTGAAAATAAAATGAAAACAACAACAGAAACTGCTGTAAAAGCAAGAGCGGAATATATTGAGGCTGCGCCCAATGTAAAACTGCACGTAACCGATTTGGGCGATGGTAAACCTGTAGTATTTATACATGGTTATCCACTAAGCGATGCCATGTGGGAATACCAGTACCACCCGCTTATTAAGGAAGGTTACAGGGTAATAGGCATTACATTAAGGGGTTTTGGCCTGTCGGACAAGCCTTATGGCAAGTACAATTATGACCAGTTTGCCGATGACATTAAAGCTGTGCTTGATGCGCTGGATGTTACCGATGCCACTATAGTAGGGCATTCTATGGGAGGGGCTATCGCATTGCACTATACTGCCAAATACAATAATGCACACGTTAGCAAACTGGTGTTACTATCGGCAGCAGCGCCGGTGCAAACCAAAAGGGCGGATTTTCCTTATCCTTTTGCAGCAAAAGAGGACCTTACCAACTGGATAGGGCTTAATAATACCGACAGGCCCGGGCTACTGGCAGCTATAGGCGCCCAGTTTGCGCTTACGCCCGAGGCTATTTCTCCCGGAATTGGAAAATGGATGGGGGATATAGAAATGCAGTCGTCTCCCTACGCGATGGAACAGGCATTGATGGCGCTCAGGGATGAAGATCTGAGGGGCGATCTTCCTAAAATAAAAGTACCGACACTTATTGTACATGCCAAAGAAGACAAGATCGTAGCCTACGCCCTTGCCGAGCAAATGAACAAGGGAATAGCAGGATCACAGCTCGTTACCTTTGAAAAAAGCGGACATGCCATTTTTATTGAGGAAAGAGATAAGTTTAATGAGGAATTAATTAAATTTATAAAACAATAATAAACATAATATGCCTGCATCACTACCGGTGCAGGCATTACTTTTTCAGATGAATACACAGCAACCCGCATTTGACACTGTTACCGAAGCGCTTTCGTGGCTTAACAGCAAAGGATTTATACATGATTTTAACCTTGGCGAGAATTGTATAAAGTACGACAATGATCAACATGACTTGTCGCCGGATGAATTTGATATTGCTTACATCTTCCGCTTTGAAGGCGACACTGATCCCGGCGATGAAGACATTGTATATGGCATTACATCAGCATCCCTGGGCATCAAAGGAGTGCTTACCAGCGCTTTCGGTATGTATGCCGATTCGCTTTCTGCCGAAATGATCAAAAAGCTAACTGTTCGATAAAAATAAAATATGGAACCGATTAAAGAATTATCCAGGATACAAATACTAATTATGGCTATTACAGCCGGAATTTGTGTTGCCAATATTTATTACTGCCAACCCATACTGCATGAAATTGGGAACTCGCTGGGCATATCGGGAGATGATGTGGGCATGATAGCCCCGTTGTCGCAGGCAGGTTATGGCCTTGGCCTGTTATTTATAACCCCGCTGGGAGATAAAATAGAGCGCAAACGCCTTATATTGTTCCTTCAGATATTACTGATAGGCGCATTAATTGCCATGTCGTTGTCGCAGGGCACCATTTCGCTATATGCGTCAAGCCTGGCTATTGGCCTCTTTGCAGTTACCGCACAAGTTATCCTGCCTATGGCCGCAAGCATGGTATCGCAAAACCGGGGTAAGGTAGTCGGTATAATTTTTACAGGCATATTGGTGGGCATACTTACCGCAAGGGTCTTTAGTGGGTTTATTACAGAATGGATCGGCTGGCAATATGTATACAGGATATCGGCAGGACTGGTAGCCCTTAGTGCTGTAATGATGCAGGGCAATTTTCCATCCGTTAAGGAACGTTTTGAAGGTTCGTACCTCCGGTTGCTGTCATCGGTACTCTTTCAGCTTAGGCGGTTCTCAACATTGCGGATGGCAGCCCTCTTAGGTGCATTGGTATTTGGTACATTAAGCTCATTCTGGGTAACGCTTACCTTTTATTTAAGCGGGGAACCTTTTCATTACAAAGCGGATACTATTGGCCTTTTCGGCCTGTTGGCAGCCGGTGGCGCTTTACTGGCCCCTATAGTAGGAAAATTGTCAGACAAGAGTGACAGCCCGAAAAAGGTCTTGCTGGTTTCGCTCAGTTTTGTACTGCTAAGCATAGTATTGCTGTATTTCTTTCCTGTATCTGTTACAGTGCTGCTACTCGCTGTACTGCTTATAGATGTGGGTGTACAGGCTATACAAATAACCAATATAACACTCATTTACACGCTGGACAGCTCGGCCAACAGCCGCATCAATACCGTGTATATGACCTCTTATTTCATAGGCGGGGCGTTGGGAGCGCTTACCGGAATAACGGCCTGGAAATACGGCGGCTGGAATATGGTGTTGCTCCAAATGGGCCTGTTTATAGTGCCTGCCATACTAATAGCGCTGTATTTAAAAAAGAAATAGATAGGAGCCATAATAGCTGATTTACAAAAACCGGGGACCTGCATGTCCCCGGTTTTGTTTTTATAGGCAAATCAGGATCTGGTAGTATTTACAACATGATTTCGAATTACCTGCAAAATTGACGGCATATCGTTAAATTATTTTTGTATAAAAATTATAAAATACTCATATACATTGATTTAAAATAAAGGTATCGATTTTGGGATTATGGATAGAGAACAGCAAAGCGTCCGGAAGTATTTGCTGTTGCAAAACAAATTTTCAATAAATCAATATTTAAATTTTAAACGTCATGAAAACATTTATTTTAACCGCATCATTATTTTTAGCTTCCATAACTGCATTTGCCCAAAAACCGGGCCCGGAGCTGCTAAGCCCTTCCAACCACGCTCTGATACTGGTGGACCACGAGAGCCAAATGGCATTTGCTGTATCCAGCCAGCCTATAGACCAGCTTCGTAACAGCACTGCCCTGGTAGCAGGCGCATCAAAAATATTCAACGTGCCCACAGTTGTAACAACCGTAGCCGAGAAATCTTTCAGCGGCCCAGTATTCAGGGAGATCGAAGAATTTTATCCGCAAAAAACATCCAACTACATCGACCGTACTACCATGAATACCTGGGAAGATGTAAACGCCCACAAGGCTATTACCGGCAAAGGCAAAAAGAAACTGGTTTTTGCAGGCCTCTGGACGGGCGTTTGTATCGTTGGCCCTGCGTTATCTGCGATCAACGAGGGATATGAAGTATATGTAATTACTGATGCCAGCGGAGACGTATCTAAAGAAGCCCATGAAATGGCGATTGCACGTATGGTGCAGGTGGGTGTAAGGCCGATGACCTCACTACAGTACCTTTTAGAATTACAGCGCGACTGGGCCCGCCAGGAAACCTACAAAGCTGTTACAGATCTTGTTAAGAAATACGGTGGCGCTTATGGAGTAGGGGTACAGTATGCCCACGAAATGCTTAAGCATTAATAACTAAATCCGGTGCATACCGGTTTGGTTTGGCAAAACCGGGCTGTGTCCAGTGCACAGCCCTCTTTTATCCTTCTATTAATACAAATTCAAAAAGTCATGAAAATCTTTACAAAACTACTTTTCCTTTTTCTGCTGTTCCCGGCATTGCAGGCAGCAGCACAGGCAAAAGCTTCGCTCATTGTGCATAATGCCAAAATACACAGCCTCGATAGCAATAATACCGTGGTGCAGGCTATGGCCGTTGCCGATGGAAAAATTATTAAGACAGGCAGCAATGCAGAAATCCTGAAGTACAAAAACAAAAATACTACTGTTATAGATGCTAAGGGCGGCACTGTTATTCCCGGATTGTTTGATTCTCATATGCACATCATTCGCGGGGGGCGCTTTTATAATACCGAACTGCGCTGGGATGGGGTGCGCTCTCTTAAAAGGGCTTTAGCAATGCTTAAAGAGCAGGCACAGCGTACGCCGCAAGGGCAATGGGTGCGTGTAGTGGGGGGGTGGAATGCTTACCAATTTGAAGAAAAAAGGCTGCCGACACTGCAGGAAATTAATGAGGCTACGGGTAATGTACCCACCTTTATCCTGCACCTTTACGGCCATGCTTATCTTAATAAGGCAGGTATTGCTGCCTTGAAGCTGGATGCCAATACCCCGAACCCCAACGGCGGGCTGATAGACAAAGACATATATGGCAATCCTACAGGGATGCTTGTGGCAGAGCCTAATGCTTTTATCCTGTACGCCACACTTTCAAAACTGCCGGAACTCACAACCGAAGAAAAAATAAATTCTACAAAGCTGTTTATGAGCGAAATGAACAGGCTGGGCGTAACTGCCGTAATGGATGCCGGAGGCGGTTTCCAGAACTATCCTGACGATTATGGCATTACTAAAAAGCTATGCGAAGAAAACGCACTGACGGTTCGTATGCCTTACTATCTTTTTGCCCAAAAGGCAGGAAGTGAACTGGCCGATTACAACAAATGGATAAGTTCGGTAGAGATTGGCGAGGGTTGTGACATGCCTTCTGACGGGACTAAAAAATTTGGTAAAATGCCAAAGGTGGAATATCATGTTCAGGGCGGAGGGGAAAACCTGGTAATGAGTGCAGCCGACTTTGAGAATTTTGATAAGCCAAGGCCGGAGCTGAGCCCTGCTATGGAAGGCCAGATAAAATCGGTTTTATCCTTGCTTATAAAAAACAGATGGCCCTTTAGGATCCATGCCACATATAACGAAAGCATTACCCGTTTTCTTAATGTAATAGAAGAAATTAATAAAGAAACGCCGCTTGATGGCCTGCTGTGGTTCTTTGATCATGCCGAAACCGTATCAGTCGAGAACCTGCAAAGGATAAAAGCGCTGAACGGTGGTATTGCCATTCAGCACAGGATGGCTTATCAGGGGGAAAGCTTTATCAAGCGTTACGGCAAAGCTGCTGCCGCTAATACGGTGCCTATTAAAAAAATAATGGACATGGGCATTAAAGTGGGAATGGGCACCGATGGCACAAGGGTAGCGAGCTACAACCCGTGGGTGGGCTTGTACTGGCTTACTTCGGGAAAGACCCTTGGCGGGTTAAAATACATGAGCGAAGAAAACATACTGGACAGGACTACAGCGCTTAAGTTATTTACGCAGGGGAGCGCACAGTTAATCAACCTGGATGGAGACAGAGGCATGCTTAAGGAAAATTACCTGGCAGATTTTACACTACTGTCAAGCGATTATTTCTCGGTTTCAGAAGAGCAGCTACTCACCATGGAGTCAAAGCTTACGGTTGTAAACGGAAAAGTAGTATATGCTGATGACGAGTACCGTTCTTTTGCCGCTCCACAACCAAAAGCACTACCTGAATGGAGCCCTGTAAATTATTTTGGGGGATATCAAAAAAATTAAACCGTGAAACGATTATTTGCAACCTTATTATCATCTGACCTGAAAAGTCCGGTATATAATTTCGGGATACTTTTCTTCAGGATAGCTGTGGCAGCGCAGCTCATTATAGTACATGGCCTTAAAAAAATAGGTGTAGGCGTAGCGGCACCGGAGGCCGTGCCCAATCCATTGGGCCTCCCACCAGCGCTGAACGACATTATAGCGATAGCCGCGAATACCTACCTGCCGTTTTTGATTGTCATTGGGCTTTGTACACGCCTCGCTGCCCTGCCTGCCGTGTGTGTAACACTAACCGGATACTTTATAGTTCACGCTAATGATCCGCTTGCAGTGAGCGACGTTCCCTATATGTACAGTGTTTCATTACTGCTCATTATTATTTTGGGGGGAGGCCGCTATTCATTAGACCAATACATAAGTAAAAAAATAAAGTAATGAAACGCATTGTTATACTTATCATACTGGTGTTTATTACTGGAAAATCTGCTGCTCAACATTCCGGCTTCAGGCCGTTACGGTATGATGATGACCTTAGCGCCATAAAAAGCGACACGGCCTCCGGCTGGTACGAAAAGATGAAATATATGGGCAATGAAAATTTTTATCTTTCAATGGGCGGCGAACTCCGGCTGCAATACATCTATACTGTAAACAACAAGTGGGGTGACGAACCGGATGCGGCCGATGGCTATCTGCTAAATCGAAACCTGTTCCATGCAGATGTTCATGCCCACAGGTTCAGGGCGTTTGTACAGCTGCAAAGCAGCCTTTCATCCGGGTTGGCCGACCCCAGCCCGGTAGATGACAACAGTGTGGATTTACACCAGGCTTTTGTAGATGCAGTGTTGTTAAGCCTGAAAAAAGAACAGTTTACCTTACGTGCAGGAAGGCAGGAACTGATGTACGGATCACAAAGGCTTGTTGGGGTGCGCGAGGGCCCTAACAGCCGTATCGCTATGGATGGGGCGAAACTGTTCTTTAAGAAGGATAGGTTGCAAACCGACCTTTTTTATACGCACCCCGTTGCGAATAAAATAGGCGCATTTAACGATGTGTTTAATGATAACGCTAAGTTATGGGGAAGCTATACGGTAATAAATACCAATGGTTTATTTAATAATATTGATCTGTATTACCTGGGGCTCTATAAGAGGGTGGCACACTATGACACTGCTTCCGGTAAGGAAATAAGGCATTCTGTTGGAGCCAGGTTCTGGAAAAACAAAGGCAATTGGAAATATGACATTGAAGGGCTTTACCAGTTCGGGTCACTTTCAAATCTTGATATATCGGCATGGACAGTATCATCTAACATAAATTATAAGGCGGAGGGGCTGCTGTTTAAGCCTGTGTTCGGGTTAAAAACAGAAGCGATATCAGGCGACACCTCTGGTACAGATCATAAACTGCAGACATTCAATCCGCTGTATCCCCGTGGGGCGTATTTTGGGCTGGTAGCCCTTATTGGCCCGGCCAACCTGTTTGATATCCATCCCTCTGTCGATTTAGAGCTTAGTGAAAAATGGGAATTCGGTTCAGACCTCGATGTTTTTTGGCGATGGAGCGCAAACGACGGCATTTATGCGCCTAACATGCAATTGCTGTACGCTGGTAATGGTACTGCCGAAAGGTTTATTGGTACACAGCTATCCGCAGATATCGGGTACACACCCAACCCGTTTTTAAAATTTACGCTTGAAAGCTCCTGGTTCAATGCAGGGAGTTTCCTTAAAAAGTCTGGTGAAGGAAAAGATTACTTTTATGCTGCTGTTACCGGGCGGATACGATTTTAAACCCACGCATCAGCTCCTTTGAAATATGTAAATATATAGATGGTTGATCGTATTAGGGCAGGCTACTCATGGCACACCAAATAGAACTTACACCAAAATTGAGTAAAATTATAAAAAAAAAAGCTCTAAATCATTGATTTAGAGCTTTTTGCTTGTGACCTCGACTGGATTCAAACCAGTAACCTTCTGAGCCGTAATCAGATGCGCTATTCAGTTGCGCCACGAGGCCGTTTTGTTCGCAATACTGCCTTTTTGTAAGGCGTTCGGTGAACTTGTTTGCGGGTGCAAATATACATAATATTGTGTAACTTGCAAACCAAATTCAATTTTAAACAATAAAAAAATGACACTAAACCAGTATATACGTGACATTCAGGATTTTCCGAAGCCGGGAATTGTTTTTAAGGATATAACGCCGCTACTGGCCAACCCTAAAGCTGTAAAAGAGTGTATGGCATTGCTTATCAACAACCTGCGGGAACGGAATATCGATAAAGTAGTAGGGGTGGAGAGCCGCGGGTTCTTTTTTGCTACCTTGCTGGCCTATGAATTAGGAGCCGGTTTCGTGCCGGTGCGCAAGCCGAAAAAACTTCCGTTTGAAACCATCGCAGCATCTTATGACCTTGAGTATGGTACCGACACGCTCGAGATCCACACCGATGCCATTAAAAAGGGCGAGAGGATACTGATACATGATGATGTACTGGCTACTGGCGGTACGGCAAAGGCTGTCTGCGAGCTTGTAGAAAAACTGGGAGGCGAGATAGTGCAGTGCAATTTCCTTATGGAATTGTCATTCCTTAATGGCCGTGAAAAACTGGCGGGGCATGAGGTATATGCGCCTTTGGTATACTAACTCAAAGCCCGGGTAGTTACATAGTATTTCCACGCAATAACAGCTTTCTGGAACTTAGTTGCTTTTGCCAGATCTAGCTGCTCTCTGGTATAATTTGGCAGCAGCCAATGGTTGAGTTTTGCTAAAAGTTTAAACATGGCAGATCAATTTGATCACTAAATTACAAAAAGGCGCGTTTATCAAGGCCGCCGGATGTCATAATAAATTGTTATTTTAAGCGGCTTACTAATCTCGTTTATAACAAAAAGGCGGTTTCTCAAACCGCCTTTTGTTATAATAAATTTTTATTTATTATAAATAACTAACTCTAAATATTAAGCTTTCCTGTTCAATTGTTTTCTGGCTGTTTCCATTTCTTTACGCGCTTTATCCATTTCCTTGCGGGACTCTTCCATTTCTTTGCGGGACTCTTCTATTTCTTTTTTAGCTTTTTCTATCTCTTTTTTAGCTTCCCTCATTTCATCATCAGACGCTTCTTTATCTTTTAGCCTTTTCTGGAGTTTTGGCTGAAGTTCCTTTAACTCTATCCTGGCTTTTTTCATTTCTTCCTGTATTTGCTTCCTTTCCTCTTCAGACAGATCGCCCCATACCTGCACATTATCGCCATCTTTCATTATTCCCATAAAATCCTGAATGTTTGGGAAATCCTCAATCCTGATGTCAAAATCCATCGGCATGTCAAATTGCATGTCGGGCATCTTATGGAAGTCAAAAACTTCAGGGCCTATGTTGAAAGCCATGTTGTTTGAGCCTTTAGTTGTGATCTCTACCGCGCCTTCTTTAGCTTCTTTGCCGTATTTCTTTTTAGCCTCTTTGCCTTTAAGAATGTTCATCTCTGCAATTTCCTGCCCAAGCGGAAGCTTAATGGCAGTCTGGCCTTTTTTCTGCTTTACGCCGTTGATCACGATAAGCATATCGGTGTCGCCAATTTTCATGCTGTTAACCGACCAGTTTCCTTCAGGCGCAGCAGGAGGGAACGGCGCATCCGGCACACGGCCCATAGCAAACGACCTGATGATCCTGTTGCTTTGCACATTTGAGGAATCCCCTGTCATGTCTTTTGCAAATTCTTTAAAGTTGTCATCGGCAGCTATGCGGAAAGCGCGTGACTTTATAAAGTTATCATTCTCACCCGTACCGAAAGTGATTGAATTACGTCCGGAAGCGGTTTGCTCCACTTCTATGGTAAAAGGGCTTATAGGGTCATTTCCCATAACTTCATATACCTGCGACTGCCCTTTGTCCTTTACGGTTACTTTAATGGCCGTGATCTCGCTGTTCAGGTTGCGGGTTACGTTTTCATATTTTACATCGGCATCAAATTCGTCCTTAAGCATTTGCTTGCTTTCTTCCAGCTCACTGTCCTTCGTGTCTTTATTTATTTCAACGGCCAGCTTCACATTTGCTGTTGTTACTTTTGTTGGTGCCTGCTGTTTTGTCTGCGCCACGACTTTTACCTGGAACAGGAACATGAATGCTGCCAGGAGCGGAAGTATTGTGGTATACTTCCAGGAATTCCATTTTTTTGATTGTTGCTTGTTTAACATAACGATTCGCTTTTTGATTAATGATTGATAAAAATGATTGGTGATTGCTATACAGTCCGGCTGGACGGTTATTTTTAATAATGTCTTTTGATACGCCTGCTTGTCGGCCAGCAGCCTTGTAGCTTCGGCATCGGCAATGAATTCCAGGTTTTGCGAAATTGATTTTTTATACATCCATACAAAAGGGTTGAACCAGAACATTACACAAAACAGCTGGCTTATAATCATATCCAGCGAATGTTTCTGGCTGCTGTGCACTTTTTCATGTGCAATGATGCTCTCCAGCTCTTCCGGCCTTAAAATTGCCGAATTGTATACGATATAATGAAAGAACGAGAATGGCGACACTACCTTATCCGAATCGATAAGCCTGAATTTTCCATCCTTAATAATAATATTGCGGGTAAGCACTTTTCGTATCGAAAGGAAGTCGAGCACAAAGCGTACGAAAAATAGCAGTACTCCTGCAAAATACATCCCGCCGATTATATCAAACCAGTTGATATTGATGGTCTCCTCCGGCGGCGGCAGTTTTTCCAGATGCTGCTTGTATTGTATCAGCTGGTTAATGTCTATCGTCCGTACAGGCATTTGTGCGAGCGGCACAGGCTCTACCCAAATTGTTTTGGTATAAACGATAAAGGGGAGTGCTACCGCGGTGAACAGGCCCGCAAGCAGGAACCACCTGTTGGAGTTGAAAAAGGTCTCTTTCTTTAACAAGGCATTGTAGGCAAGGAAGAATACAGCGATTATCCCACAGGCCTTAACCATATAGATAATGAAATTTTCCATATCACTTTTTGTTTTCGATCATATCCAGTATTTCACGGAGCTCTTCGGCGCTAATCTTTTCTTCCTTCGCAAAAAAGGAAATCATACTTTTATAAGAGTTATTGAAATAGCTCTCAATAGCATTGCTCATAAACCCTTTGCGGTAATCTTCTTTGGTCACTACAGGGTAGTACTGATGGGTATTGCCATACGCATTGTGGTCTACATAATTCTTTTCTTCCAGGTTACGGATAATGGTAGACAGCGTGTTGTAGTGGGGTTTGTCGTCCTTTATCTCTTCCAGCACATCTTTTACGAAAGCCTTTTCCAGCTTCCATAATATGTGCATGATCTCTTCTTCTTTGTTTGTCAGTTTTTGCATGGTTTCCTAATTGTATAATCCAAAAGTAAAACTATTTTTTTAGTTACGCAACTATATTTATAGTTAAATAACTGGAAGAGTAGTTTTTTATTGTATGTCGGGAAAAAAAATTAAGTAACTGTTTAAATTTACTTATGTTCGATACTTACGTACGAACGGTTGTCACTTCGAGCGCAGTCGAGAAGCAAAAACAACGAAAATCCCGCATTTCGACTGCGCTCAATATGACATTTTCGTTGTTTTTTCAAAATTTAGACAGTTACTAAGTATCCGCTTTTAAGATAAGCCGTTGCAATACGATGCAGCAGGCAAAAGAAAACAGCCCAAACAGTCCCATAAACAGCCAGTTAGCAGCGTATCCATAAGTCGCAATTATACCCATCCCCAGTTTTGCGCTAACAATATGGGCCAGGCTGAACATCATAGTGTACCAGCCCATGTACAAGCCTTCCTGTCCTTTCGGCGCACGGCCAAAAGCAAAGGAGTTGGAGAACGGGAAGTTGAACATTTCGCCAAATGTGATCAGGATAATGCTTATGATCAGTATGCCTATCCAGGCATCAAAAAGAAGTACAAGGTAGCTCAGGGCAACGAGTAGCGCACCCCAGCCTACAACTTTTAATTTCGGTACGTTCTTCCTTTCAAAAAAGCTTACCAATGGCATTTCCAGGGCAAAGACCATAAGGCCGTTAAAGGACATTAATAACCCTGTGTGGAATTCCGTCAGCCCGTAATGCTCTTTGTGGTAGAGTGGGAGGGTAGTAAGCAATTGGAAAAATACCATTGCTGTTGCAAAGCTGCAAAACAGGAACAGCCAGAAGAGTTTATCGTTCTTTAGCGTGCGTGATTTTTTGGTATCATCGGTAAAGGTTTCAGGAGAAGAAACCTTCTTTTTCTCTTTAACCAAAAGCCTGAAAATAAGTATTGACGTAATACAGGTAGCACCGTCTATCCAAAACAAACCCCGGTAACCTATGGTCACAATGATAAGTCCTCCCAGGGCAGGCCCGGCAGCGAACCCGAGATTTACGGCAAGCCGTACAAGGGTCATTGCCTTAGTGTGGTTTTCGGGCTTTGCATAGGTACTGATGGATACGAACATGGCAGGGCGGAACATATCGGCGATAACCATAATGCTGAACATCGCAATGCACAATCCGGGAAATGTGGTAACATACTGTATACCAAAGAACATCAGACCACTGGTAAACAGGCTGAAAATCATTATTTTGTAAAACCCTATCTTATCAGATAATTTGCCGCCAAGCCAGGAGCCTATAAGCGATCCCAGCCCGAAGAAAACCATAACGGTTCCTACCTGATCGTACGTAAAATGAAGATTCTCTTTTAGGTATTTGGAAAGGAAAGGCAGCACCATCGTACCGGCCCTGTTGATAAAGGTAATAATTGCAAGTATCCATACCTCCCTGCGGAAACCGCGGAAGTTGTTGATGTACTGGGAAATGGCCTGCCGGAACATGATTGGGATGGTTTGCTCCCAAAGATACAAATGATTTATAAGCGCTTTATAGAATGGTGATAATTCTTGCGGATATAATAAACCCTAAAGGTTTGGAAGACTTATTTTAAAGATTTTTACCACAAGGAGCACAAGGTTTTTTCACTAAGAACACAAAGCGCAAACGATAAAATGTTTACGCCGAAGGGACACAAAGCCTTGTGTGCTCGCGCCTTTGGCGGTTTCATTGTGTGCCTTGTGTAAATCTTCGTGCCCTTTGTGGTAAAAAATTGAAAACTGTCTCTACGGTTTAATGGTAATCATATATTTCGTCTTTTAAACGCCTGTTTTTCAAGATATTTGGGGTTGATAAGTAAAAACTACGCTGATATTATTCCGCTAATGCAAAAGCTTTCTCAACAGCCGCTTCTTTTTCTACATCAATAAGGATGAACGACCTGTCTCCTGTATTCCCGGCATGGATAGCGATCAGGTTTTTTAACGAAATGACACCCGTAATGTAGCCCGAATCATGATTATTATACGATTCCTCCACTTCGTCAAAATAATGTTTCAGAGCATGGGCATCTTCTTTTTTATGGCGAAGCAGCACTTTAAGTTGTGCATCATTCGTGAGTGATACATTTTCTTCCCGATAGATCTTCTTGTATTCATAACGATAATCATAGCTTAATGCGGAAATATCCGACAGCACCGCCGAAGCCGTTGGCAGCGAACCCGCACCGCGCCCCACAAAGAAATGCGTGTCTGCAAAACTGGTCTTGGTAATGATACCGTTGAACACATCATCCACATTGTACAGGCGGTCGTCAGGAGTTACAAATTTCGGGATCACGAACGCTGAAATATTCCCGGTCTCGCTTTTAAATGCCTGCGCTACGAGCTTTATTTTCAGTTTTTTTTCTCTGGCGTATTTAAGTTCCAGTTCACCTATGTTATCAATACCGATATTAAAGATGTCTTTTGGCTTAGCCACATATCCAAAGGAGTGTGCGAGCAGTATCAGCAGTTTGTATTTGGCATCGAAGCCGCCCGTGTCGAGTATGGGGTTGCTTTCTGCAAAGCCTTTTTCCTGCGCCTGCAGCAAAGCTTCGTCATAGGATAGGTTCTCACTGAAGGTCTTGGTCAGGATGTAATTGGTAGAGCCGTTAACGATCCCTTCGATAGACTCCAGCAGGTCATTGTCATAATATTCCTCCAGGTTGCGTATTATAGGCATACTGGCGCAACAGGCTGCCTCATAGAGTAATGGCACATTGTATTCTTTTTGCAATTCCAGCAGTTCGGTAAAATGCTGGGCGATCATTTTTTTGTTTGCCGAAACTACCGCCTTGCCTTTTTTCAATGCAGCCGAAACGATCTCAAAAGCGGCATCCGCATCATCAATAAGCTCCACGACCACATTGATGCTTTCGTCATTCAGGATATCATTTTTATCGAAAGTAAAATTCTCCTTCCCGATAGCCCTTTTTTTCTCTTTATCTTTCACACAAATGTTGCTGATTGTCGCTTTCAGACCAGGCGTTTTTTGCAGCACTTCATACAGTCCAAGTCCCACACAACCAAATCCGAACAACCCTATATTTAAATTTTTTCTTGACATGGTTTTAATTCTAAAATTTTATTAATGATAGATTGAATTTTTAACCACATAGGCACATAGTTTAGCGCTACGTAGTTATAGGTTTTGATAGTTGCGCATAGATTGAAGCGTAGCTTCAAAAACTATGTGTATTATATCTCGTCTAAAATTGAAACTATGAAAGCTAAGTTTCTATGTGGTTAAATTATTTTTAGAGGTTAAGCAGTTACAGATTCGACTACAGCACTTTCTGCGAATGCGAATGCAAAAGCCTGCTTCAGGTCGGCAATAAGATCGTCCGCATCTTCAAGCCCAACCGACAAACGTATTAGGCTGTCCGTCACACCTGACTGGTATCTTTTCTCTGCCGGAATTGATTTATGCGTCATTTCACAAGGCAGGCAGCATAAACTTTTTACCCCGCCAAGGCTTTCCGCCAGCTTAAACAATTTGGTAGACGAAACGATCTTAGAAGCCAGTTCCTTATCGTCGATCACCAGGTCGAAAGCAATAACGCCGCCAAAGTATTTCTGCTGTTTTTTGGCAATATCATGGTTGTGGTGGGAGGGCAGCCCCGGGAAATAAACATTTTTAATAAGCTTCTCTTTCAGCAGGAACTCCGCTATCTTTTGTGCATTCTCCGAGTGCTGCCGGATACGGAGCGTAAGCGTCTCGATTCCGCGTATCACCAGCCAGCTGTCGAACGGTCCGAGTATCGCGCCGGAAGCATTCTGTATAAATTTTATCCTGTCGCCCAGTTCCTTTGTAGCGGTTACTACCAATCCGGCGATCAGGTCGCTGTGGCCTGCCAGGTATTTTGTCGCACTGTGTATCACGATATCGGCACCGAGGTTAATCGGTTTTTGCGAAGCAGGGGAGGCAAAAGTGTTGTCTACACAAAGCAATACGTTGTTGGCTTTCGCAATCTCTGCAATGCCGGCAATGTCAGATATTTTAAGCGTTGGGTTGGTAGGCGACTCGATCCAGATCAATTTGGTTTTTGCCGTGATGGCATCGGCCACATTGGCGACATTCGTAGTGTCGACATACCGTATGCTGATACCAAATTTCTGGTAAATATGCGTAAACAGCCTGAACGCGCCGCCGTAAATATCATCTACAGCAATTACTTCATCGCCGGCTTCAAGAAGTTTTATCACGGCATCAATGGCAGCAAGGCCGCTGGCAAAGGCATAGCCGTTGGTACCGTTTTCCAGTTTGGCAATGCAGTCTTCCAGCACTTTGCGGGTGGGGTTGTTGCTGCGGGCATAATCATAGCCTTTGTGTACGCCGGGCGCTTCCTGTACAAATGTCGATGTCTGGTAAATAGGGGTAGAGATGCTGCCTGTTAACGGGTCTACCGGGATGCTGTGTAAAATTTGCGTCTGCTCTTTCATTTTTTTGTTGATTTAGATGTTAAATAATTTTTTCCGTCTTGTAAAAAAAATTCTAAACCAGTATATCGAAAGGGCATTAAAACAAAAAATGCCCTCCCGATAAGTCAGAAGAGCATATAATATTTTGTACTATTATTTACTATTTTCTAAGCTTATCTTTCCCCGCAATGCAGGGGGTTGAATGTGGCACCTTATCACGCAGCGCGTGACAGGTTGCCAAGACGTCATAGGGTCAATTCCCTCGGTCTTTCTGGATAAGAAATAATTTTTAAAGAACTTGTAGCAAAGTTAGGGGAGAAAGTTTTTAATTTCCAAATTAATTTTTGAAATTTTTAATTTTAATTTATAAGTTGTTGTTTGTCAGAGATTTGTTTTCTGTATTTGGGCGTGCTACCTCCGTAAACTACGGTGTCGGGCTGTGCGCTATATCTGCCTTCGTGCCTCGGCAGGATGCCGCTTCCATCCCTCATGCTTCCGTTCATATCCTGTTTTTTGAAATTTAATAACATCTCGACTGCGCTCGATGTGACAACGTATATCGACATGTTAAACGTAAATATTCTTGTAATTCGTTGTCAGTTCGAGCGCAGTCGAGAACCTAAAAATAGCTAAAAAGAAGAAGGGAATTATTCTTTAAACAAAAAACCAAAACCCAGCGATTTCAGCATCCTTTTTTCAAATGCCCAGAAGAATTTAAACTGCCCGGAAATGAACCCGAAAAAAACGAGCAACACCTGGTAGATAGGGAAAATAAGTATTAGGTACATCGGCCAGTAAAGCCATGGGGAAAATACGTCTCTTTTAAAACCGAACCATGCCAATATAGGTTTGGATAAATATGCAGAAGACGACCCTGTAACAGCAAAAACGATAAAGATAACCACCAGTTGGTAGTTTTTCGTTATGCCCCAGCGCTGTTTGAATTTTTCCATATTGGTTTTGCTTCCGCAAATATACCGGATTTATGGGTAGGGAACAATACCTCCCAGCTTTTGGTTGTTGGTTATTTGGAAATAAACTAAATAATTAAAAAGCAGGTAATTCACTTCATAGCCATAATCCACATTGTAGTTATAGTCGATGCGCATCTGGTACAGGTCGCCATAGCGTTGTGGTTCCATTACACGTGTATTCCATTCGGTAACCCAAAAGCGGTTCTTGTTCTGGAGGTAGGGCTGCGAATAATAACCGCGCTGCCTTGCCCTTGAAGCCAACCAGGTTGTAAACCCCGGATCGATTATGATTACTTCATACTCAAGCGAATCGTTGGCAATGCGCACGGTATCGTTTACAGCACTTGCGGCTATTTCGTTTGCATTGGCATTGGCAGGATACAGTACATTATCCTTTGTTCCGCATCCTATGGTTACCGCCAGTATGACGGCTATGATGGTAATATATATTCTCATATTCAGTAAATAAGCATAAATTTAAAACAAATAAAGGTGCCATATATCATATAGGGCACCTTTATTATCAACTTCCGGAGAAATTTTTAAGCTGTTGCAGGGTTCGATTTTCCTGCTGCAGTGTTAGTAGCTGCTGTTTCAGACGAATGGCCTGTAACTTTGTCGGCTATTTCGCCGCCTTTATGCACTACTTCATCAAATTTTTTTCTTGCGCTTTCTTTTACGGTCTGGTATTTGTCGGCAAGGTCACTTCCAAGCTCTTCCGCTTTTCCGATGATGCCGTCAAGATGTCCTTTTCTCTTAAGGATAATGCCTACTACTGCTAGGGCTGCAACTCCCGCTGCGATCCCTATGATCAATTTTTTGTTACTCATAGCTGTTCAAATTAAGATTAGTGAATTATGTTTAAATTATTAAAGTCCGTTACTTGTTTCCCGATCTTTTTTCCTGGTCGGCGTTCAGGTTCCTTCTCTCATTCTCATCCATGTTCTCAGCATGGTTCCTGCCGGTGGCGGCTTTTTCTTCATAGCCTTTGCCCATATTTTTCTGAGGGGCCGGCGAGCTCTGCTCTTCCTTATTTTCCCCGGGAATGTATCCCTTGTTGTCTGAGTGTATCATAATCAGTATAATTTAGTTGTCCAGTTCTCCTTTGTCTGGGTGGAGCAGCCTTTCCTCAGGCGTAGGATGGTTGTCCGGTACCAGCATGAAATTTTGCCTGTAGGACGTGTAGTTCACCTGCTCATAATTGTTCCTGTTCGGGTTTGTACCGGCTGAATCATTATGGTCGATACATCCTTTTTCCCTGTTTGCACAAGGCATCGTTTCAAGTGTAGTTCTCATGGCACTAATGATTACAAAATCAGGTTCCTTCCTGAATTCTTTTACTAAGTTAGCCATTGTAAAACGCTGTCTTTACTAAGGTTGTCTTAAAATTCAGGATGATGGGAATAGTTTAACGTATCATTATATTTTAATTAATGAATGGGTGCGGAGATGTTAAAAGAATTAAGGATTCAATGAGATTCATATTGCATCTCGACCTGCTTGTGTCGGCAGACGCTTCTCTCTATGTGATAACATGTTCTTGTTTATTCGTTGTCAGTGAAAGCGCAGTCGGGAGAGGTATGCTTTATAGAAATTATAGTTACACCGCAAAAAAAATCCCCCGCAGGGCGGAGGATACTATTCAGTAAGATATAGAGAAGTGCCGCACTATACCACGTGCCACACTATTCCAGTTTATAATAGCTTATCGGTTAAACAAAAAGCGGGTGGTCTTCATCTTCATAGATGTCATATTCCACACCTTCTTCAAGCTCAGCCTCGGTTACATATCCAACGAATTTTACAATGCCGAATCCGGCCAATGCTGCGAGTAAAAATTTAAGCAATTTCATGGTGTTTAATTTTAAGGGTTAATTTTGGCGATTATTTATAAAATCTCTTATTTCATAGGTTAAAATTACAAATAAGTAAATTTCACCCGCCCTTTTTTAGTAAAATTTTAGTACTTAAACACTTGTTTTGCAGTGAAAAGGGAATTTCGTGTAATGAAATTTTCAGAGTAACCTGCCCAGGTACATTCCCACCCATACAAACAGTATTCCTACAATTACGCTGGCGGCAATATAGGCGAATGCAACAAGGCTTTGGCTGCCGCCGATGAGCGATGTGTTTTCGTAGGCAAATGCAGAATAGGTAGTGTATCCGCCGCAGAATCCGGTCACGAGCAGCAGCCTGAAATTGGTGCTCATGCCGGCATGCTTTTCTATAAAAGCCATCAGGAGGCCTATGAGCAGGCAGCCCACAATATTGATAATGAAAGTCGCAAGGGGGAAAGCCTGGCTCCAGTATTTATTGACCAGGACCGTCGTGAGGTACCGCAGTATGCTGCCGGTTGCACCGCCTAATCCGACAAGTAGTATTGATTTTATCATTAGTTTTATTTTTTAACCACATAGATACATAGGTAAAATAGTATTTGACAGGAGTTGTTACTACCTAATTAGAGGCACACATAGCGAAGCGAAGCTCTGGTCTATGTGTCGATATGTAGACTATAAAATACTATCCTGCCTATGTTCCTATGTGGTTAAATTTTTATGAATTTAAATATTTCACCATTGTTAACTTATCCGCAGGATTTTCTTCCATAAAGAAATCCTTTATATGCCCACAGCTTTCAAACCCAAATTTTTCATACAGCTTTATTCCACCGGTATTGGTAGCATATACTTCCAGCCAGATGATTTTCAGTAGCGGGCTTTCAGCAGCCCAGTCCAGCAGGCTTCCCATCAAAAAGCTGCCGATCTTCCGGTTCTGCCATTCGTACGCTATCCCCATGCCGATCATCCCGGTGTGCAAAAGCTTCGTCCGTTGGTTGCCCGAAAGGTCAATGTTCCCAACCAGGTTATTGCCGTGCTCGGCTACCAGCAGCAGGCTGTTCTCTTCCGTGTGGAACCGCTTTATAAGGTCCTTTTCCATCTGTATATCATTCTTATATTCGAATTCATATAGCGGAATAGAGCGTGTACCTTTAATGTAGCTTTTTTTCAGTTCGATGAGGTTCAGCGCATCATATTCTGTAGCTTCACGGATGGTTATTTCCTTACCGTCTGATGTAAAGCGGGTTACAGGCTTTACTTTCATAAGGGCAGCTTAAATTCAGGATTGTAGATAAGTCCTATGATGTTTCCCCACAGGTCTTTTACAGAGGCCACCATGATCTCGCCGCCAACGTTCTGCGGGGCTTCATGTTTTGTCGCACCAAGGCTGATGAACCAGTCGTACTCTGCCTGAATGTCTTCCACACCCCAATACGTCACGACATTATCGCCATTAACGGCTTCATCGGGCTGGAGGCCAAGCTCATACCCGCCGATATTGAATCCGACATAAAATGGCTGGTCAAAGTACGGCTGGGTTTTAAATGCTTTAGCATACCATTCCCTGGCATTGTCAATGTTGCTTACTTTATAGCCTACCGTCCTTAACCCGAGTATTGTTGTTTTCATAGTTTAAATTTTTATTTAACCACATAGGCACATAGTTTTAAATTTTTATTCAGCATACTGGTGAATAAGGCATACTAAGCCTGAAGTTTTGCTTCAGCTATGCGGGACTATGGTCTGTGCGTTTAACCAGCATTTTTAAATTCTATGTATCTATGTGGTTGAAAATTTTACATTGCTGCTTAAATTACTTCAAAGTTAAATTATTTGGTTTTATTTGTGTTATTGCCAATTTAAATTGTTGTAAAAAGATTAAATTTTTATATTTACCCTTCATTTATATTCGAAATGTTATAAAGGGATGGAGAGGATACCGGACTTATATAAATACAAACAAATATCTTTTGACCTGTGGCTCACGCTGATAAAGTCAAATCCTGAATTTAAAAGCAAGAGGAACCTTCTGTTTAAAGACTACTTCGGTATTGGCAAACCCATTGAAGAGGTAGCGCTGGCAATACGCAAATTCGATATACTGACCAATAGCATCAACGAAAAGGCAGGAAAGAATTTTGATACGTTCGAAATTTATTACCTTATACTGGATCACTTGGGTATTGATATTGAGCTTTACACCAGCCAGCATCTTGCTGAATTCTATGTACTTGCCGAAAAGCTTTTCATGGAATACAAGCCGGTACTGCTCTATGACTATATACCTTCCTTATTCCAAAAGCTGCATTCGGAGGGCATCACTACGAACATCCTGAGCAATACCGCTTTTATAAAAGGAAGCGCCCTGCGAAAAGTGATTGCCCATTACGGCCTTGAAAAATATTTTTCATTCCAGTTGTATTCGGACGAGACAGGTTTTTCAAAGCCCTCTCCCAATATGTATCAGTGCGCCTATGACGAAATAATGAAGATTGGCGACATTGCCAAACATGAAGTGCTACATATTGGCGACAATAAAGTGTCCGACTATGACGGCGCACTTGCTTTCGGGTTCAAAGCCCATTTATTAATCAATACACCCCTTAATGAACCACACCTACAGCCTGCATAAGATCACCGACAAGAATAACTGCCCTTTTTCTGAAGCTGAATACAGTAAATTCAAGTTCGGCGAAAATGTCTATGCCGAAAAATTTGCCGACGAGCTTTTTGAAGGTTTTATAGCACAGCATAAGGAACTGATCCTGGCGCACACTGATATCGTGATACTGCCAAGCCCGTACCATTCGATACCTACGGCGTCCAATTTTTTATGCCACTATTTCAAGCTGCGCATGAACCGGTTCCTGTATGAGCATGGCAGGAAGGCGTTGGCGGAATCGAAAATATACCGCAACCAGACGTATACGACAGATTATGGCAACCTTGACTATGCCGAAAGGGTAAGGCTCATAGCCAATGATACGTATTACATTGACCGGAACTACATTGGCGGCAAGCTGTGCCTGCTCCTGGACGATATAAAAATTACGGGTAGCCACGAGCACATCGTAAAAAAGATACTGGAGCAATACGACGTTCAGGGAACATTTATGTTCCTGTATTATGCTGAGCTGATTAATAAAGACATTCACCCGAACATCGAGAACTATTACAACTATTTCTTTGTAAAAGATGTGCACAGCCTGATGGAGGTGGTGAATTCACGTTCGTTCGCTTTCAATACCCGTATAGTAAAATACATCCTGAAGATGGAGGAAGCTGATTTTTCGCTACTTTTATCTTCCATGAAAAAGAAGGTGAAGAAAAAGCTGTTCGACCTCGCGGTGAGCAACAATTACCACACCATAGGCGAATACCAAAGCAACCTCAATAAAATCAATCATAGTTTAACCAATAAAAATAAAAGTAATTATGGCTATCAATTTACAGAAAGGCCAGCGTGAAACGCTAAACGCACCTAAATTCACAATAGGCCTCGGATGGGATACCAATACATCATCTACCGGAGCATCATTCGACCTTGATGCATCGGTTTTCATCATGGGCGATAACAAAAAGCTGCTTGCCGATGAGTTCTTCGTATTCTATAACAACCTTAAATCCCCGGACGAAGCTGTAGAGCACACAGGCGATAACCTTACCGGCGACGGCGATGGGGATGACGAGTCTATCAACGTGGACCTTTCTAAAATTGACCCAAGGGCGACAGAGATATGCATTGTAGTGACCATTCACGATGCCGAAGCGCGCAAGCAGAACTTTGGCCAGGTAAGGAACTCATTCGTGCGCATTATAGATGCCAATGGCACTGAGCTGGTTAAATATGAGCTGGAAGAAGATTTCTCTATCGAAACTGCGGTAGAGTTCGGCCGTATCTACAAGAGGAACAACGAATGGAAGTTCGAGGCGGTAGGCGTAGGCCAGCGCGGCGGGCTCCAGGAATATCTGAATAAATATAATTAGTAAATAAGACCTGACAGGTTTCAAAAATCTGTAAGGTCTCAATCCGGTTACCATTTAGCGTAATCGGGAAATCAATCAATAAAAACGATAAACCAATGGCAATCAATTTAGAAAAAGGGCAGCGCATAAACCTCGAAAAAAGCAACGGTTCCAAACTGCAGAACATCTGCGTGGGCATCAACTGGGGCGCTATCGAGAAAAAAGGATTTTTCGGCACAAAAAAAGAGCCCGTAGACCTTGATGCAAGCTGCGCGGTATATGACGAGAATAAAAGACACATTGATACAGTGAGCTTCAGGCAGCTGAAGAGCAACGACCAGGCGATACGCCACAGCGGCGACGACCTTACGGGTGACCTGAACGGAGATGACGGCCTTGATAATGAAGTGATAACCGTAGACCTTACAAAGCTGTCGCCAAGTGCATATTACCTCGGGTTCTTTATCAACAGCTTCCGTGGGCAGGACTTTAAGGACATTCCGTTTGCATCCATCAGGATCTACGAAGGTACGCCGACACGCGTGCAGGAAGTGTTCGCAAAATATGATATTGCCAATGACAAAGCATTCGAAGGCAGCGTGGCAATGGTACTGGGCGTATTCTACAAAAGGAACGGCGAATGGAAATTCAACGCCGTAGGTGTGCCGACTGCCGACAAAAAGCTGGAACAGACTGTAGTGACCATACAGCAAAATCACCTGTAAAACCAAAGCAATGGAAAATAATGAAGTTACGGTAACGCCCATTTCCGGGCCAATGGACAAGGAGGGAAATGTAAACCTCGAAGTCATAAACGAACAGCAAATGGCCGAGTACAGGCCTATTGCCAACCAGCTTAATGAGAAAGATGTCAATTCGATACTGAACTATGGTGCCGAGATACAGAATACCATTTCGAAGCAGAGCGACACGTTCCTTACCAATGTAAGGGCACAGCAGGCAGGGGATGTAGGCCCGCTCATCAATGAACTGTTGGCGGAGCTGAACTATATTGATGTGGATGAGCTGAACCAGAGCGGTTTCCAGAAATTCATCTCGAAGATACCGTTCCTTAAGAACATGATCGTCGATGTGAAAAAGCTGTTCCAAAAATACGATAAGATTACTGCGAACGTAGACCGTATCAGCAATAAGGTAAAGGCCGGGATGATCAATTCCGTTAAGGACAATACCTCGTTGCAAACAATGTTCGATGGGAATGTGCAGCTTATCAAAGAAATTGAGAAATTCATCATTGCCGGGCAGATACGCTTTAAGGAACTAAGCGAGGAGCTTGCCGTGATGGAAGGAAATGCATCGCAATATCAGGATTATGAAATATCCGATAAGCGCACATTTATCAACAGGCTTGACAAAAGGCTGGCCGACATGAAAGTGGTGCGTTTCATCCTGATTCAGTCGCTGGCACAGATACGCGTGGTGCAGAACAACAACACCTCGCTTGCGGAAAAAGCACAGTCGATACTTACTACGACCATGCCGGTATGGAAAAACCAGCTTACGCTTGCAGTAGCCTTACAAAGGCAAAAGCAGAATATCGAGGTGCAGCGCAAAGTATCTGAAACCACCAACACTATATTGCAGAAGAATGCAGAGATGCTGAAACAGAACAGTATAGAAGTGGCAAGGGAAAGCGAAAACACTATTGTATCGCTCGAAACGCTAAGGACAACGACCAAATCGCTTATTGATACGCTTTCAGAAGTGAAACAGATCCACGAGCAGGGCGCCCAGACACGCAGGGAGCTTGATGCCGGCCTGCAAAACCTGGAAGCGGAATTGAAAAAAGGGGTTACAAGCTAAGAAGCTGAATAAAAATTTCAACCACATAGGGACATAGGCTTTGAATGTAAAACTATGGTTCCGGGATAGCACACAGAGATGAAGCAAGGCTTCATGCTATGTTTGACTAATATTTTGCTAAGGTTAATGTGGAAGGCCTATGTATCTATGTGGTTAAAAAAATTAATAGATTAGGCACTTTTAAAAGAAGTGAAGATAAATGCAGATGACGCAGGAGCAGGAAGAAATATATGAAGGCATACTAAAGGACAGCAGCAAGAGGCTCAGGGTTTTAAAGACATTATCAAATTTTTTTAGCCACAAAGACCTTTTTGCAGCCTTTATCCGTACGCAGGTTATCCATAACCTGTTCGAGGCGAATAAGGACCTGGACCCGAACAAGCTGGAACTGTTTCATGTGCAGTACACAAGCAGCCTTATCGACCTTTTCCAGAAGCTGAAGAAGTCGAAAGAGCAGCAGTATTTGCTTATTTCCGACGAGATCTACATCAATGAGGATATCGTTCGCAAGCTTGAAAGCGAAACAGCAGCGGTAGATTTTCCCGCAGAAGTACGGGAACATTCGAAACTGATGGCAGCCAAATTGCAGCAGTTGTACAGCATGCTTGCGTCGGGCGAACAGGTGCCTTTCGGGTGGGGCGACATTATGCTGTTCCCAACGAAAAGGGCAGGGGAGTTTTACAGGGAGATCGATGCTGCGCATTTTTTGGCACTTACCGAGATGGATGCCCGGAGCGCTTACCGGAACGAGTTTGCCAGTATTGAGAAAAAACTTCTCGGCAGGCTGAACATAGCGAATTTCAGGGTGAAATTTAGCTGCGGGCTGGTGCACGGGAATGAGATTGTTGAGGTGTATGACTTTATCGATTCGAATGATAAGTTCGTTTTTATAGCCAGTGCCAAGGCATTTTATTTCCTGGATGCGGAAACCGCGCAGGGGCTCGACCTGTCGAAGAACCTGTCGGGCAAAAACAGTATCATCATGGACCTGAAGGCCAAGACTGATGCGCTGAAGGAAAAACAGGCTACCATCAAGACATCGCTTCCGGCTAATGTGGAAGAGGTGTTGGAGGGTTATCTGGAAAAAATATCAGGAGTTGATTTCCTCGATGAGCTGCAGAACGTAGACGAGCAGACCAACATTTTAAGGGCCATGCTCAACATTAATATTAATTCAAAATAAACCAATATAACCAATGGCAATTAATTTAGAAAAAGGACAAAGACAAAGCATAGCGGCCCCAAAATTTACAGTGGGTCTTGGATGGGACAGTAATACCAGCAATACAGGCGATGCTTTCGATGTGGATGCATCCATATTCGTATTGGGCGCGAATGGCAAGCTGGTAAGCGACAACCATTTTGTATTCTACAACAACCTTTCTACACCGGACGGCGCTGTAACGCACACCGGCGATAACCTTACCGGGGATGGAGACGGCGACGATGAGAAAGTGATTGTTGACCTTTCAAAGATATCAGGCGATGTAGCCGAAATAACTTTTGTGGTAACCATCCACAAGGCGGCGGAAAGAAGGCAGAACTTCGGGCAGATACGCAACTCGTTCATCAGGATCGTGGATACCAACAACACTGAGCTTGTAAAATATGAGCTGGATGAGGATTTCTCTATCGAAACAGCTGTAGAGTTTGGCCGTATCTATAAAAGGAACGACGAATGGAAATTCGAGGCTGTGGGCAACGGCATGAAAGGCGGCCTGCAGGACTTTTTGAATAAATATAATTAATAATGTATTGCCGGTTGGCTTTGTAGAGACGTTGCATGCAACGTCTCTACAAAGCCAACCGCAAATTGCGTTATAGACAAGCTATCAAATCAACCAATAAAACATAAAACAATGGCAATTAATTTAACCAAAGGTCAGAAGATCGACCTTAGAAAGACTACGGGCGAAAGCCTGACCAACTTTTGTGTTGGCGTTAACTGGGGCGCTATCGAAACCAAAGGCGGTTTCCTTGGCCTTGGCAAAAAAGTAACCAACATCGACCTTGACCTTAGCTGTATCATGATCGATGAGCAGAATAATATTTGCGACCACCTGTATTCACCGCTTTACAGGGTGGAGGTATTGCAGCAGTTCGGCCTTCCTAAAGGTAAATTGCTTTCATCTGACGGTGCACTGAAACATACCGGCGATGACCTTCAGGGCGATACAGGAGGCGATGACGGCCTTGATAACGAGATCATCACGGTAGACCTTACCCGTATCAATCCTAACGTAAGCCAGATATTCTTTTTCCTTAATAATGCAGGTCGTGAAGACTTTTCACAGATACCTTACTCAAAGATCAGGATGTACGAAGGTACGCCTACAAGAGTGAACTCGGTTTTTGCATCGTATAATGTTTCTGCGGAAGCACAGTATACAGGCAAGCTATCGATAATCATGGGCAAGCTGTACAAAAGGAATGGCGAATGGAAATTCAGTGCGATAGGCGACCCTACAGAGGATGTATTCCTCGGGCAGACCATTGCAAGAATTGTGAAGTCTTATCTGTAAACACATGCAGATCAAAAACATACAGGGATTACGGGTTGCCGAGATCGGGCAGCTTGTAAACCAGGGCGGAAAATTCGTTATTTTTCCCTACACGGTATCTATTGTGGTAATGACCTTCAAAAGGCCTTCCTCCATTTACTTTATAAGGCCGGACGAAGGTACCTTTAAATATTCCTACAAGCATGTGGCCGTTAATGCAGTTATGGGCTGGTGGGGAATCCCATGGGGGCCCATATATACGATCGGTGCCATGTACCACCAGCTTAGCGGCGGCAAGGATGTAACCCAAGCCGTAATGAGCGACCTGATACAGAACGATCCGGAAGCGAATACTTCTACCTACAACATCAACGGTACGGTGTCGCATAATATGCAGCAGCAACAGCAGGAGAACAGCGGAGCATCGGCATACAACGTACCAAGGAACTAATACGCCAGTTATGAGAAGATTACCGGTTTATTTTTTACTGGATACCTCAGGCTCCATGTATGGCGAGCCCATTCATGCCCTGAATAACGCACTCAGCGGGATGGTAAACACGCTTCGTAGCGATGCGCAGGCGCTGGATTCACTGTGGATCAGCATCATTACGTTCGACCGTGAAGTAAAGGAGCTCGTGCCGCTTACCGAGCTCGTGCAGTTTCGCCTGCCGGAGATCACCTGTCCCCAGAGCGGCCCCACCAATACAGGTGCCGCGCTGGATTTCGTGCTTACTAAAGTTGAGCAGGACATCATAAAAAGCTCGCCTACGCAAAAGGGCGACTGGAAACCGCTACTGTTCCTCTTTACGGATGGCAAGCCATCAGATATACAGCTGTACCGAGAAAAAACCGCGCAGGTGCGTGCCTACAATTTTGGCGCTGTGGTGGGCTGTGCGGCCGGCCACCTGGCTAACGATGCCATGCTGAAAGAGCTGACCGACAACGTGGTACACCTTGATTCGGCGGACAGCCAGACCCTGAAGACGTTCTTCAAGTGGGTGTCTGAAACCATAGAGCAGGGTAACAGGAGCCAGGGCACAGGAGAGGAAACACGCCTCCCGCCGCCGCCTGACGAGATTACCGTTGTTATTTAATGGGTTATACTTTATAAACCTACAAGGTTTTGAAAACCTTGTAGGTTGGCAGACCGAAGATTACCTAATCTCCTGCAAGGTCTTTGCGACCTTGTAGGTGTACTTTAAATCACTAAAAATCATGAGAAGGCTTCCCATATATTTTTTAATAGACATTTCTGAGTCAATGGTAGGCGAACCCATCCAGCAGGTAGAGGAGGGGCTTGCCACCATTATCCAGGCATTAAAATCCGACCCGCACGCGCTGGAAACCGTTTGGGTCTCCATCATCGTATTTGCAGGGCAGGCAAAAACACTGGTTCCGTTGCAGGAGATCGTGAGCTTTTACCCGCCTAAGTTCCCCATAGGCAGCGGCACATCCTTAAGCAAGGGCTTGGGCCACCTGATGTATGAATTGCGCAGCAACATCGTAAAAACGACCTACGAGCAAAAGGGCGACTGGAAGCCTATCGTTTTCCTGTTTACCGATGGCGTTCCTACCGATGATACCTCGGCTGCCATTGCCGAATGGAAACAAAACTGGGCGCGTACGGCTAATATGGTCGCAATTTCCTTTGGGGATGAGACAGACATGAGGCTTTTGGGCGAACTCAGCAATGATGTGATGCATTTTAAGAATACCAGCCCACAGTCGTATAAAGCATTCTTTAAATGGGTTACCGATTCCATTAAGACGAGCAGCATAAGCGTGGAAAACAATTCAACAGGATTTGAGCTGGCCAAAACCGATGACGAAACCATTTCTAAAATAGACCTGAGCAAGCCCGGCGACTATGACCGTGGCGGCTACGTAGACGATAACTTTGTGGTATTCGCGGCGCAATGCCAGAATACCAAACGCCCGTACCTGATGAAATATGGCAAGGTATCACAGCCCTCCAACTTCGGGGGGATGAATTTCGAGACACGTGCCTACAGGCTGATGGGCGCTTATCCGGTAGATAACTCCTATTATGAACTTGCCGATAAGTCGTATGAGAACAACGTGAGCAGCGATGAGCTGATAGGCGCGCCTACCTGCCCGTGCTGTGGGAACCAATATGGACTGGCTGTTTGCTCTTGCCGTAAGATCCACTGCATAGGCGATGAGGAAGTGAGCACGTGCCCATGGTGCGGCTCTCAGGGTAAATATACCTCGGGTGGTGGCAATGGCGGCTTCAACATCGGCAGGGCACAGGGGTAATGAACGACATCCAAAAATACATTTTTACGCTCCTGGCCAACCAGGGCATACACAGCCCGCAGCAATTCGAAAAGGAATTCCTTGAGTTTGCCGTGCGGGAAGAAAATATAAAGAACGTAAGCCTTATAAGACAGCTACAGGTACAAATGACACAAGCATGGCAGATCAGGGCACGGCGGCTGGAAATAGCCGGGCAATATATCACTTTCCCCAACGGGATGGCGGGCAGGCCGTATACTGCATTGTTTAACTTCGAAACGTTAAACCTTACCGACCTTACAAGCCATTCGCTCACAGGCTTTGAAGGCACCGGGCTGGAATATGACGCGGTTACCCGCACCATATCCGGGACACCGGACCAGGGGGGAGACATTACACTGGAATTCACCTACAATTTTGAAGGTGAGGAAGAGGGCGCAGCGCCAAACGTAAAGAAGCTTTCGATCATCATCAATGCCGACCCAAAATCACTTTGGAAAGATATCCCCAGCGATGCCAACGGGCTGTATTCTAAACCTGATAATGTTGCCGAGATCTGTCAGCTTGGAGGGAAAACCCTCGTAGCGGCTTCGCGCCGTGGCAGGTCGCATGCTAATATTGGAGGCTATCGTGACGACGACTACGATTATGCTGAACTGGAAAACGGCTGGAGTGTCATTGCGGTATCAGATGGGGCAGGCTCGGCGCCGGCCGGGCGTAAAGGCTCGGAGATCGCCTGCAATGCCGTTGTGGATTACCTGAAGCACCAGTTTACCGCTGAGCGATCTTCAGTAATTGACGAAGCGGTTTCGGCGAATGCCAAAGAAAAAATTAAGGAGCTGGGACTTCCGTATCTTTCGGGGGCAGCAAACCATGCTTTTGAGGAAATAGAGCATTTTTCGCGTGAGGCAGCGATGCCACTAAGCAATTTTCATGCTACATTGGTTTTTGCGCTGGTAAAGCATTATCCGCAGGGATCGGCATTCATGACATTTAGTATTGGCGACTGCCCGATGGCGCTGCTCAACAAAGACATGACGGAAGTGACCCTGATGAACAAGCTGGATGTTGGCGAGTTTGGCGGGGGCACGCGCTTTATAACCATGCCCGAAATTTTCAGGGCGGATGATTTTGAGGCGCGGTTTCGTTTTGAGTTTGTAACAGATTTCTCTTATTTCGTACTAATGACAGACGGGATATATGACCCGAAATTTGAAGTGGAAGCCAACCTGGACAAAATAGAAAGGTGGCAGCACTTTTTTGAAGACCTTGACCTTGAACGTAAGAACAGGGAAGCGCTGCCGGGCATGCGAAGAGGCAACGATGACATACGGGACAGGCTTGCCGAATGGATGGATTTCTGGAGCCCCGGCAATCATGACGACAGGACGCTGGCGATATTATTTTAAACTTTTTGTTTTAACCACATAGGCACATAGTTTTGTTGTGGTTAGAAGAGGCATTATATTTTGGATAGTGAAACATTAGTTGAAGCGAAGCTTTACCGCTGATGTGTTCTATAAGTACTATCTCTATAAAATTTTGATAAAACATTGGCTATGTGCCTATGTGGTTAAATTGTTTTCAACTTGCAGCTAAATAATTGGTTGCATTTTTAAATAGTAAATGGAAATAAAGACGGTACGGTCGGTGAACGACCCGAATAAAACCTACGAGCTTGTAGACAACGGCGAGCCGATGCGCGGCGGGATGAAGGATGTGTACTTCAGCCCCGACAAGTCGTATGTGGTGGCGTTTTTCCGCGATAAGCTGGATGAGAACCAAAAGGAACGCCTGAAGCGCATCACCAGCTACTACCTTCCGCAGATAAAGAATAAAGAAGCCGCCGATTATTACCTTGAGGAAGTATTCCGCTGGCCCACCGATGTGGTGGATTACCAAGGCTTAACAGGTATTATCGTCCCGGCCTACAAAGGTAAATTCTTCTTTTCGAAAGGCCATGAAACGGGCGACCTTATAAAAGGCAAAGAGAAGAACGGAAAATGGTTTGCTGCCGCAAAGTTCAGGAATGAGCAGTTCCCGCTGAGGGTGGCAAAATCGGAGCTGGGCAACTGGCTCAGCTATTTCCAGATATGCGTGAACCTGGTGCGCGGCGTGAAGAAAATGCACGCTATGGGACTGGCACACTCCGATCTTTCTTATAACAACGTACTGATAGACCCTGTTGAAAAAGCGGCCTGTATGATCGACCTTGACGGATTGGTGGTACCGGGACTGTTCCCAGCGGAGGTTATCGGTACAGCAGAATTTATCGCCCCCGAAGTTTTGGCAACAAAGCACCTTGACAAGAACGATCCCAACCGGATACTGCCCAGCAGGCTGACCGACCTGCATGCGCTCCCGGTATTGATATATATGTTCCTGCTGCATCGCCACCCGCTGAAAGGAGGGAAGGTGCACGACCTGGATACTGAAAAAGACGACCTGCTTTCGATGGGGGAAAAAGCGCTGTTCATTGAGCACCCTACCGACCAGACCAACAGGCCAAAGCCCAACCGCTTCTCTAAATGGGATATGCCATGGGCCGATATTAATGCGTTGCCGTATACCATAACGGGGCCATATCTAACGGAAATGTTCAACCGCGCGTTTATCGAAGGGCTGCACGATCCGCAAATGCGGCCGCCGGCTGAGGCCTGGGAACAGGCATTGCTGAAAACGGTAGACCTGATGCAGAAATGCGAAAATGCCAACTGCAGCCAGCAATGGTATGTGTTTGACAACTCGAGCGCACCAAAATGCCCTTTTTGCGGAACAAAACATCAGGGAACATTGCCAATGCTCGATTTTTATTACGAATTTAGCCCCGGGGTTTGGAAGCCCGACAACCAGCGCCTGATGGTGTACAACAACCAGTACCTTTTCAGCTGGCATGTGAACCGGAATATAATACGGAACGAAAGGCTGGACCCGCGCGAAAAGATTCCGGTAGGGTATTTTACTTTTTTTGAAGGCAAATGGGTCTTTGTGAACCAGAAGCTGGATGCAATGAAGGATGTGACTGAAGGAAAAGATATACCGGTGGGCTCTATGATAGAGCTGACGAACGGGAAAAAAATATTGCTGTCGTCTAAAGAAGGCGGCAGGCTTGCACTGATAACAATTACAAATAACAATTAATACTAAAAGAGAAATGGATAAAGACAGTTTATTTTATCACCCGGGGCTTTTAGCCGGTTTTGCAGTACTGGTGGTCATCATGCTTTTGCTTGACCTTGGAGTCTTCAACAAAAAAAGCCATGCGGTTACCAACAAGGAAGCCATTATTTGGTCGTTGGTATGGATATCATTATCTATGGCATTCAGCGGGGTCATCTATTGGGTTTTCAATGCAGAATCACATGAGGTAGCCCTTGAGAAATTTTCTCAGTTCCAGTCGGCTTACTGGATAGAGAAAGCCTTATCAGTAGACAACCTCTTTGTATTTATATTGGTATTTGGATTTTTTAACGTGCCGAAAGAAAACCATCATAAGGTGCTGTTTTGGGGTATCATCGGAGCATTGGTGCTTCGTGCGATATTCATTTTCAGCGGTGTGGAGCTCATCAAGCTTACCTACCTGCCTGAGATGACTATTTTTGGATACAATGTTGAGATCAACGTAATAATGACGCTGTTCGGGCTGTTCCTTATTTATGCCGGTATAAAATCGGCCTTTGCCGAAGACGATGATGATGAGGAAAAAGATTTCAGCAAGAGCCCGGGCGCTAAGTTTATCTATAAATTTTTCAAGGTAAGCAAGAACTACGATAAGGATAAATTCTTTACGATAGAAAATGGCATAAAGGTAGCTACGCCGCTACTGGTTGTGGTAGGTGTTATCGAGTTTACCGACCTTCTTTTTGCGGTCGATTCTATCCCTGCAATCTTCGCTATTGCCCCTGATGATCCGTTCATTCTTTATACATCGAACATTTTTGCGATACTTGGGCTTAGAGCATTATACTTCCTTTTGGCAAACTTTATCCACCTGTTCAGCAAGCTGAAATACGGCTTGGCGATCATATTGTCGTTCATTGGTGTGAAGATGGTTATCGCGCCAATATACCACATCGAGTCGATGCACTCACTTATCGTGGTAGGCGGCGTACTCGTGTTATCGGTACTGGCATCGGTGCTGTTCCCTGAAAAGGAGGAAGCTGCGAACTAGGTGATTCGGTAATTATATGACAGACCCCAAAGGTTTCAAAACCTTTGGGGTCTTGTATGATTTTTTACCACTTTGAGAGTACTATGAGGCAAAATCAATATACTCTTATTATATTTGTCATTCATACAGACAAACTAACGAAACGTACTATGAAATTATTAGAAGGAAAAACGGCAATAATCACCGGCGCGAGCAGGGGTATAGGCCGTGGTATCGCGATTGTTTTTGCACAGCATGGCGCTAATGTGGCATTTACTTACAGCGCTTCGGTTGAAGCTGCCCAGGCACTTGAAGAAGAGCTTAAAGGATATGGCATTTCTGCAAAAGGCTACCAAAGCAACGCGGCCGATTTTAATGAGGCACAGAAGCTGGCCGACGATGTAGTGGCTACTTTTGGCACAATCGACATCCTTATCAACAATGCCGGTATTACAAAAGATAACCTGCTGATGAGGATTTCCGAGGAAGATTTTGATAAAGTGATCGAGGTAAACCTTAAATCGGTTTTCAATATGACTAAGGCGGTGCAGCGCACGATGCTGAAAGCCCGCAGCGGGTCGATCATTAATATGAGCTCTGTAGTGGGTGTGAAAGGCAATGCCGGGCAGACCAACTATGCGGCTTCCAAAGCAGGGGTTATCGGTTTTACCAAATCGGTGGCGCTTGAATTAGGCTCGCGTAATATCCGTTGCAACGCTATCGCACCGGGATTCATCGAAACCGAAATGACAGGCAAGCTTCCTGAAGATGTAGTGAAAGGCTGGGCAGAAGCAATTCCTTTGAAAAGGGGAGGTTCGCCGGAAGATGTGGCGAATGCCTGCGTATTCCTTGCTTCGGACATGGCGGCTTACATCACAGGCCAGACACTAAACGTTGACGGCGGTATGCTTACATAATAAAAATTTGAAAATTACGATAATATAGAATGACTGCATCAACGGTTTTATGGTTACTACTGTCGCTACTGGCAGCATTTGCATTATCGTTTTACCAATATCTTTTTAAAGCCAAAAAGAGAAGCAGGCTGCATATCTTTTTGGCTTTTCTTCGTTTTGTCACGCTGTTCTCGGTCTTCGTGCTGTTGATAAATCCTGTCATCACAAGGAAAGACCTCGAAACCGTAAAAACACCCTTGCCCATAGTACTCGACAATTCCCAATCTATAAAAGAACTGGGACAGGACGGCCTTGCGAAGCAGTTGGCTGAAAAGCTGACTTCTAATAAGGAACTTAAAGACAAGTATGATGTGCAGCTGTATACCTTTGATGAAAGCTTTGGCTCTGGCAAAGAACCCGACTTTAAAGGAAAGCAAACCAACATCGACCAGGCAGCGCAAAACCTCAAGCAGCTGTACCGCAACGCCAATTACCCTGTTGTATTATTGTCTGATGGCAACCAAACCATCGGCAATGATTATGTGTACAGTTTCCGCGAAAATACAGCGGTGTACCCATTAGTACTGGGCGATACGACTACATTCCTGGACCTTAGGGTAAGCCAGGTGAATGTGAACAAGTATGCCTTTTTGAAGAATAAATTCCCGGTTGAAGTATTCCTGCAATACAACGGGAACAAAAATGTCAATGCCGTTTTCTCGATCATGCAGGGCAATTCGGTGCTGAGTAAGCAGAATGTCGTTTTCTCAAAAGACAGGAAAGCACAGTCGCTTTCGGTACTTTTGGATGCATCCAAAGTAGGCGTGCAGACCTTTAAAGCTGTGATCTCTTCTGCGGAAGCGGAAAAGAACAAATACAATAACGTCAAAAATTTTGCCGTAGAGGTTATCGACCAACGCTCGGAAGTGGCATTGGTATCGTCCATAAACCATCCTGATCTTGGCGCGCTGAAACGTTCTATAGAGACCAACCAGCAACGGAAGGTTACTATACTCAAGCCTAATGAAGTGAAGTCGTTACAGGATTATAACGTGCTTATATTGTACCAGCCGGATGCATCATTCAGGCAGCTTTTGGAACTGAATAAGAACGCAGGGCTCAACACATTCATCATCACCGGGTTGTCTACCGATTTCAACCTGCTGAACCAATACCAGCAGCAACTGAACTTCAGGATGACCTCGCAGCGCGAAGAGTACCTCGCGGATTTTGACAGTCAGTTCAACCTTTTTGCGGCTACAGATATCGGCTTTGGGCAATTCCCGCCGTTGCAACATCCGTTTGGGACTATTACGCCAAAAGAAAATACCAATGTGCTATTGCAGGCGCGTATCAGGAATGTAAAGACCGAGAACCCGCTGATGGTATTTTCGGAAAATGGCCCGCAGCGCAGCGCTTTCCTGTTAGGGGAGAATATCTGGAAATGGCGGATGGAGAGCCACCAGAACAACAAATCGTTTGAGCAGTTTGATATTTTTATGGATAAGACCATCCAGTTCCTGGCATCGAATTCCAAACGCAAATCGCTTGTGGTGAACCATGAGAGTTTTTATAATTCAGGCGAAGTAATACAGATAAAAGCGCAGTATTTCAACAAGAATTACGAATTTGAGGAGAATGCAAGGCTGACGATCCAGCTTAAGAACAAAAAAACCGGTTCCACAAAAAACTACGATTTCCTGAAAGGCAGCAATGAATATAAGGTAAACCTGGATGGGCTTGATGCCGGGCAATATAGCTTCACAGTAAAGGAAGCTACATCCAACACATCATATAGCGGTTCATTTGAAGTGCTTGATTTCGAGATCGAGAAACAATTCGTAAACCCTGACCTCGCAAGGCTGAAACAAACGGCTGCCAACACGAATGGCACGGTTTATTATCCGGCACAGGTGGATCAGTTAGCAGATGTTCTGCTTAAGAATGAAAACTACAAAGCCATACAAAAAGAGATCATCAAAAAATCCCCCATGATCGACTGGATATGGTTATTGGTTATCCTTGTCGTATCGCTTGCCGCAGAATGGTTTATACGCAAATATAACGGCTTGCTATAAGACATTTCTTTTAACCACATAGGTACATAGGGGTTATAGCGATTTGTGTATTTTTGAAGGAAACATATCCGCACATAGTGAAGCGACGCTTCATACTCTGTGTTACTCAATAAACTTTATGAAGCCCTAAAGCCTATGTAACTATGTGGTTAAAAATTGATTTCTTCATTTTTTAATCAATACTAAAGTTATTATAAATCCTATTTTTCTGACGGAAATTGTTTTTAAATTTGGTAAAACACTAAATTCTAAAACATGAAAAAGATTATCGCAATTTTCAGCATAACAGCAATTGCCCTTACAGGATGCCGCAGCGCCAAAGCCACACAGCCTATGGACCTGCTCACCGCAAACGTATGGGAGCTTTCTTCAATTAACGGCAAAGCAGTAGATGCTGCCAGTAACCGCAACGGACTGCCCACCGCTTCCTTTAATACGGAATTAAAGATATCAGGTAACGGCGGCTGCAACACCTACAGTGGCTCCTATAACCTGAACGAAGATGGCGGAATTAACATCAGCCAAATCATGTCGACCAAAATGTTCTGCGAAGGCAGCATAGAGAACGAGTACTTTAAAGAGCTGGGCAAAGTGAATATGGCGAAGATCTATAAAAACAAACTTACGTTGATGGAAGGAGTAGAGGAGCGCCTTGTTTTTGTACCTAAAAAATAGATGCTTACTTTTGTCTAATCGGGCATATCTATTTTCGACTACGCTCGAATTGACATGTGCCCGAATTGACAAATAATAACGACTATATGATAACAAAGCCCGTCCTGGATTTTCTTGTTGAGCTTACAAAGAACAACAACAGGGAATGGTTTACAGAGCATAAAAAGACTTTCCAGGCAAATGATGCGCTGGCAAAGTCTTTTTTTAATGAGGTATATGCAGGCATGCAGAAAATGGATTCCATTGATAAAATGCAGGTTCTCCGCATATACCGCGATGTACGCTTCTCTAAAGATAAGACTCCCTATAAGAATTACTTCAGCGCCTGGTTCCCGCGTACCAAGCCTGCATTCAGGGGAAGCTATTACCTGCACCTGCAGCCGGGTGAAAGCTTTATTGAAGGTGGTTTTTGGGAACCTAATGCCGCCGACCTGATGCGCATCCGTAAAGAATTTGAGCTGGATGACAGCGAGATCAGGAACATTATTGCAGCTTCGGAATTTAAAAAATATTTTGGCGAACTGCAGGGTGAAGGATTAAAAACGGCGCCTAAAGGCTTTGATAAAGACCATCCCGCAATTGACCTGATAAGGAAGAAACAGTTCCTTGTCGTAAGGAAATTTACCGACAAAGAAGTCCTTGATAAGAATTTTAAAGATGAAATGTTAGCATCTTTTGCAGCCATGCGGCCCTTCTTTGATTATATGAGCGATGTGCTTACTACTAATCTTAATGGGGAAAGCCTTTTAGAGTAGTAGCGTAAATCACATTCTCTTAAAAACAATAATGGCCGGAATCTCTTCCGGCCATTTTTTTGTATACTATAATTTCTTATTTCCCGTCTTTATCTACTACAGGGCGGTTGTCACGGTTGGCAAGTTCCCAGGCAGTAACAAAAGCAAGCTGTGCCCTTTTAGCCAGCAGGTCGTATTCTATTTTTTGAGGCTCATCGGTAGCCATGTGGTAATCTTCATGGACACCGTTGAAGTAAAAAATAATCGGGATGCCTTTTTTGGCGAAGTTATAATGGTCCGACCTGAAGTAGAACTGGTTCGGGTCTTTCCTGTCATTGAATTTATAATCTAGGTTCAGGTGTGTGTATTTCGCATTAGCAGCTTCATTGATGTTATGCAGGTCGGTACTTAGACGGTCGGAACCGATAACATATACATAATTGCCATTGTCTTTATGTGCATCATCCCTGCGGCCTATCATGTCGATATTAAGGTCGGCAATGGTATTAGCAATAGGGAAAAGCGGGTTTTCTGAATAATAGCGCGAACCGTGCAGGCCGTGCTCTTCGCCGGTAACGTGCAGGAACAGTATGGAGCGTTTCGGGCCGTAGCCGTCTTTTTTGGCCTGCATGAATGCTTGTGCGATTTCGAGAAGTGCAACCGTTCCGGATCCGTCGTCATCGGCACCGTTGTACACCTCACCATTCTTCATGCCCACGTGGTCATAATGGGCAGAGATGACAAGGATCTCATCGGGTTTTTCGCTTCCTTCTATAAATGCCCAGATGTTCTCAGAATCGCCAAGCTTAGGACTGAATGCCTTAGCCATAAAGGCAGCCGGCACCGGCTGGTAGTAATTTTCAGCGCCTTTCGGGAACGGGATTTTTTCCGCTTCGTATTGGCTGATAAGATATTTACCGGCTTTCTTTTGGCCGGGTTCACCGGTATTGCGGCCTTCCATTTCATCACTGGCAACGATATACAGGTGTTTTTTCAGGTCAGAAGCCGTGATTGAATTCATGTACTTGGTCACATCGGCCTTAGCGTAATCTTTTTTGGCATTCTTTCCTGTACTGCACGAAAGCACGAACAGGGAAAGTGATGCTACTATAAGGGTTTTTCTCATTGGATAGTGATTTGCTTTATTAGTGAGGTAAATATAGCGTTTTGTTACAGGTTAAGTAAAAGTTTTGCCACGAATTACAAAAATACCTCAAATTGAATTGATGAAATTAGTGCAACCTGCTTACCGCAGGCAGGTTCGTGGCTAAAAACTTATTTACCTCCAAATATTTCATCCAAAAACAAAAGGAAATGCGCCCATGAACGCTTATCTGCTTTTTCATTATAGGCAGCCCCTTTAGAGTTGTCCGTGCCATTCTCCTTTTCGGTAAAGGCGTGTACGGCATTAGCATAGTATATCATTTGCCAGTCGGCTTTGCCATCCCTCATTTCCTTTTGGAACTGCTCGATATCTTTTTGCGGTACATACGGGTCATCAGCGCCATGCAGGATAAGCACCTTAGGTTTTACAGGACCGTTCGGGCGTGAAGCATCTTTGCCAAGGCCGCCGTGGAAAGAAACAATACCTTTTACGTTCATCCCGCCGCGCACTGCCTCCAGTGCGCCGGTACCGCCAAAGCAATAGCCTATAATAACGATATTATCTTTATCTACCCCAATACTTGCAAAGGCATCCAGAGCAGCTTTGATCCTCTTTTGGTATAATTCGGGATTGTTTTTAAAATAGCCCGACTTTTCACCGGCCTGTTGTGGAGTAGTAGGGTAGTTGCCTTCACCGTAAATATCGGCAACAAACGAATAGTAACCCAGCTCGTTAAGTTTTGTTGCTACCTCCTTTGTGTGGTCATTGATGCCCATCCATGCAGGGAGAATAAGAACACCAGGCTTACCTTTAATAGGTTTTTTAGGCGCATTGCCAAAACCATGAAGTGTTTGTTTTCCTTCCATATAAACAACGTTTTTCAGCTGTGCATTTACTTGTAGTGCCATAAATACTGCGAGTAATAATAGTTTAGTTTTCATTATTGGATATTTTTTATAAATATAAAAAAGAAAGCCTTTATACGCAATGTATAAAAGCTTTCGGTGAATCAGGCATTAACCTTATATAAGAATAACCACATAAGAATATAGCTTTAAGGGAGTGGGCAAACTGACGTATGGTCGTAATGAAGCATTACTCCAATGCCATGGCAGCTGTTGCCCTTTAGTTTACTTTCCCGGCTATAACGCAGGAACCTGCGATGCTTATGTGGTTAAATACGTTCTAACTCGTTTGTAATTCGTGTTTGCCTTCCTTGATTTCTTCTACCATTTTCTTATTGAAGGCAGGCAGGTCGTCCGGCGTGCGACTGGTAACAAGGCCATTGTCTACAACAACTTCTTTATCCACCCAGTTGGCGCCGGCATTTATCAGGTCTTTTTTCACAGAAGGGAACGATGTAAGTTCACGGCCGTCAACCACCTCGGCATTAATAAGTATCTGCGGGCCGTGGCATATCGCGGCTACCGGTTTTTTCTCATCGAAAAAGCTTTTTACGAAAGCAATAGCATCCTCGCTTCTCCTCAACTGGTCAGGGTTAATGACACCTCCGGGTAGCACCAGTGCGTGGTAATCGCCAGAAGATACTTCGTCAAGCGTTTTATCCACTTTGTATTCGCCGCTCCAGTTGCCGTTTGCCCAGGCTTTTATAGTACCGCTTTTAAGGCTTACGATATCTGCAGTCCACCCCTGCTGCTCCAGGTATTCCTTTGGGGATTTCAATTCGCTTTCTTCAAAACCGTTGGTTGCCAGTATGGCTACTTTTTTGCTCATGATTGTAATTTGTTTATGTTCAACAGTATAAAATTACTGCACCATCTACTCTTTCATTTATAAAACCATATTAAAGTTGTGCCAAAGTTTGTTAATGCTATTCATCGTTATAATTAAATCCGCTAATTTTAATATGATTACTCTTATAAATTATGAAAGATATATTTGAATGGAAGCGGCTATTATTTAACGATCTGCCTTACGAGTTTCTTTTTGAGGTAGGATTCCGTACCGTAATAATGTTTACGGTAGTGCTGCTAACTCTAAAGTTTGCAGGTAAAAGAGGTGTAAAGCAGCTGTCGATATTTGAGGTAGTTATCATCATATCGCTTGGCTCAGCGGCGGGCGACCCGATGTTTTATGAAGATGTAGGGCTTGTTCCTGCTATAATTGTATTCCTGATTATTCTTACCATGTACCGCGGCGTTACCTGGCTGCTGGGGAAAAGCAAAAAGTTTGAAAACTTTATCGAGGGAAAAACACAATGCCTTATAGAGGATGGCCAATTTTCCCTTGCAAGCTTTGAAAGGGAAGACTTGGCGCAGGATGAGTTTTTCGCCGAACTACGCCTTAAATCCATCGAACATCTCGGGCAGGTGAGGAACGCCTATATTGAAACTAACGGTGCAATCAGTGTTTACTTTTATGACGATGCCGATGTAAAATTCGGCCTGCCGATACGTCCGCAGCTGTTCAGCCTGAAAAGCACCAACATTCCCAAGAGCGGTATTTATGCCTGTACTTTTTGTGCCAATACCCAGCGGCTCGAACCTACGTCGGGAAAATGCTCGGTATGCAGCAGAAACGAATGGGTGGAAGCTATAAAATCAAAACGTATCGTTTAGCCTGATTGCCGATTTTTTGCCACGAATTTCACAAATTTTCGAGTATGAGTAAGCACGTCTCGCTCCCCTTTCCTTGGTAGAGGAGCCGGGGGAGAGACTTCTAATCCAGGTTTAATTCACGATATAAGAAATCTGTGAAAATCCGCCCGATCCGCGTCATCCGCGTTACATAAAACAAAAAAGACTGCCTTAATATCTAAGGACAGCCTCTTTTTCATTTATTGTAAATATTGTAATTAACCCCTTCTTCCGCCTGCGTGACCTCCGCCACCACCTCCCGATGACCTTGATGGTGCCGGTGCGCTTTGCCTTGCCGGTGCGGGAGCGCTATTCCTTATCGTAGGGCTGCTGCTTCGCGAAGGGATGGGTGTGTTCATTGTTGGTGCACTGCTTCTTGCCGGGGTACTATTCCTTACCGAAGGCATGCTGTTACCCCTGTCCATAGATGAATTGCTTCTCGATGGCATAGAAGGCTGTGCAGTGTTCCTTGATGGAGGCGTGGTTACAGTCCTTGCCGGTGTGTTGCTATTAACTCTTGAGGGCGTGCCTGAAGAGCGTACGATCTGCCCGTTGGAGTTAGATGCATCCTGTCCCGACCTTGAAGGTGTTGTATTCCTAATCGTTCCGCCATTGTTCCTCACGCTGTTGATGTTAGTGTTTCGCACCACATTGGATGTTGGCCTTGCAGAAGAGTTATTAAAGCTGCTCCTTGTTCCGCCTGAGGCGCTTTGAGCCCTCGAATTGCTACGGCTTTGTTCCAGTGCATAGCGGTTTGATACATTATTCCTTGAGCTGAAGCCGGTATTAGGGTGCTGCCTTTCGTAAGCATTGGTCCTCCTTGAGCTGTACATTGCCATGGCCCGTGAACTTCTCCTGGTGTTGCAGTAGGTGTACGTGTTCCTGTTGTTTATATGCACATGGATGTTGTTACGATACCTGTACACGGGATATGGCGCCCAGTAGCTGTAGTAGGTAGGGTAGTAGCCCCAGTACCACGGAGAGTAGTACGGGCGGTAGCTGCTCACCCAGAATACATCAAAAAGAAATGGCCTCCTTACATAAACCGGCTCATAAATATAATTGGGTCCGTACATGTATACATCACCAACCACCTGAACCTGTACGTTGTTGTTTCTGTCTCTTTCTACCTCAATAGTTGCTACATCCTGGAATGTATCCACACCCAGTACAGATTGCAATATGATAAGGTGTGTATTGCCTTCTGTCGATTCTATTACCCTGAGGTAGTCCACCCTGTTATCACCATTAAGGTCAAGGTTGGATATCTGTACGTCCGGGTCATTCAGCCTGCGTTCAAAGTCTTCAAGATCACGTGAGTCACCAAATATCGAAGCCACTGCTTTTAAGTCCAGATTATCGCTGATGTCAGCGCTGTTAGCCCTCACGGTGGTAACATCCTGCGCAAAACTTCCACCGACACTAAGGAGGGCGAAAAGGACCGTATATAATATTTTAGTTTTCATGATTCGTGTAATTTAATGCCTGATAAAATAAAGTTGTTGCTTGCTACGGAATATCCAATTACTGTGCCAATAATTTTATTTACTTTTACCCTTCGAATAAAAGCCAGCAATTTCGGGCTTTTTCAACAATTAAAAAAATGATTGAAGTAAGAAAAGCCTCCCTTGATGATTATCCTGTAATCCAGGGAATTGCACATAATACCTGGCAGCATACCTACCTGCCTATCCTTTCGCAGGGACAGGTAGATTATATGCTGGATATGATGTACAGCGCTGAAGCCTATAGGGAACAGGTTTCCGAAAAAGGCCATCATTTCCTGCTTGCATCAGAAAGTGATGCTTTTTTGGGTTTTGCATCCTATGAGCTTAATTATTCCCCCGAAATTACCAAGATACACAAGCTATATGTCCTCCCTGAAGCACAGGGGAAGGGCATCGGCCAAAAACTGCTCGCCGTCATTGAAAACGAAGCATCAAAAAACACCAATGATAAAATTGTGCTTAATGTAAACCGCTACAACAAAGCCGTGAATTTTTACCAAAAATCAGGCTTCATAAAAATAGGGGAAGAAGACATAAACATTGGCAACGGCTACCTCATGGAGGATTTTATTATGCAGAAGTTTATAAAATAGCTTCACTTTTCGACAATAGATATTCTTTGCCGCGCCGCTGAAGAGTGGAAGGTAAGGTCATATTTTACCATAATATTCTATAATTATTATGATGTCAATAACATACGTTTAAAGGCATAAGGGGTAACTTTGGTTAAACTCAAACGTAAAACCAATCCCATGATAATACAAATCCCCGATCTGCCAAACAATATGGCCGGTTTCCGCGCCGATGGCGAAGTTACCAAAGAAGATTTCGAAATCGTAAAGCTGCAGGTATCCAATCTTGTTGAGAAAACAGGAAAGCTTAATTACATGCTTGTGCTTGACACATCTCCTGCCGAATTTACAATAGGCGCCTGGCTCCAGGATGCATTGCTTGGCATACAGAATATTACCAAGTGGAACCGTGCCGCTATCGTATCCGACTCGGACGCGGTAAAGACCTTTACTGATGTGTTCAGTAAAGTAATGCCCGGCGAGTTCAGGGGTTACAGGCATTCCGAATTTGACAGGGCTGTAGAGTGGGTTTCCGAAAGAAGCGAAGACGAACAATACAACAACTAACTAAAAAATAATATTATGTCACAAAACACTTTATCAGACGAGAACTATAAAGACCTCACCAACGAAGAAGCAAAAGCTAAGATTAAAGAGATGGCTAAGGACATCGGTACATGTATGTTCTGTACCGAACTTTCTGTAAGGCCGATACCTACACGCCCTATGGGCCTTGCTGATATAGATGATGATGGAAACCTGTGGTTTATCAGCTCAAAAAAGAGCAACAAGAACTTCGAGATAAGCCATGACGATGAAGTACAACTGATATTTGCTAAAAATTCAGATTCGCACTTCCTTTCTATATTTGGAAAAGCCGTGATTTACAAAGACAAATCGCATATTGATGACGTTTGGACACCGATGGCAAAAGCCTGGTTTGAGGAAGGCAAAGACGATCCGGATGTTACGGTGATAAAAGTCGAACCGAAAGACGCCTATTACTGGGATACAAAATACGGTAAGATGATATCGATGATCAAAATAGCATACGGTGCGATTACAGGAAATATTAATAACGATACAGGCATAGAAGGCAGGCTCGATGTGGGCAATGACCTTTAAAAAATTATAATGTTATGATAACTCCCCGGGCAGGGGAGTTTTTTATTGTAAAATGTGGAAATAAAAAAGCTGTTTGTTTCCAAACAGCTTCCACTAATTATATAACCCGGTAATTTGAATTCTTAGTAGGCAAGGAATGCTTTGTTGTATTCCTTCAGGTCAAGAAGGTTGTTCTTCTTGGTAAGATCGCTGAATAGTGATAAAAGGTAATCAAGGCTTTCAAGATTATTCTCATTAGCCGGTGTACCGCCGGTTACCAGTTCGGTATCTTCATCAACAGGCTCATCATCAGGTATTGGGATAAGGAAAGCGCCGTTCTCTTCCACGTGCTCATAAGCGAGGCGGATGGCTTTGGTAAGTACAGGATTTGCTTCCTCCATTGAAAATTCGCGAAGTTTCTTAAGGTCGGCGACCAATGTCTCCGCATCAAAACCTTTTTTGAACAGGTCAAGCTGTATCTTGTTGATCAGTTTTTGTGCACTCGGGTTTTCCACAGTTCAGTTGTTTAGTTTTTTGACTTTGTTTCAGGATTGCAAAAATACTATTTTATATATTTTTTCCGCATTCTTTTTTACATTTTATTGCTGTTGGAAAAATTTACCTTTAATTTTGGTGACTATGAGTAAACGCGACCTTAAAAAATACCTTACATCCCTGCCAAAAGAAGAATTGGAAGAGCAGCTACTGGCATTATATGAAAAATTTTCCGATGTAAAGCAGTACTACGATTTTGTCTTCAATCCTAAGGAAGACAAGCTGGAGCAGGAGGCCAAGGTAAAGATCGCCAATGAATATTTTCCCACCAAAAGCAAACGGCCAAAGCTTCGCCGCTCTACCGCGCAGAAATACATCAAGCACTTTCTCACATTGGGTGTCGATCCTTATATTGTAGCCGATATAATGCTCTTCAATATCGAAACGGCCCAGAAATATTCCGCAAAGCGCGAGCTCAAATATTCCTCGTTTTATAAAAGCATGCTGAACTCTTACAAGCAGGTAGTGGATTATGTTATAGCCAACGGCATGACGCCTAACTTTAAGGAACGTATTGCCACCATAAAGAATGAGGCCTTTCGCCAATACTGGGAAAACAGGAAAGAGTTCGAAAGGATATGGGATAATTTTGAATAGTTATTTCAATGCATCCCTGCCTTTAATAACAATTCCGGTTGGGTCAACAGTAATAGTTCCTTTTTGGTTTATTGTAACTTTAAAAAATTCTTTCTGCAATGGGTATTCAGTGTACTTTACTAAATGCACTTCAAACCCTTTATCGGTTAATTTATAGGAACATCCTCTCGTGTCATAATCAATGTTATACCCGTTCATTTTTGCAATGAGCATCGCTTCTTCAAGATTATTTATAGTCCCTATAAAAGATTTAAGATCATGCTCTGAGGTAATAAATATTGTTTTATGATCTTTAATAGCAGCAATGTAATCTACGCACCAATGTGGATGGCAGCCCGGGAAAAATCCCTTATCGTCGTTTGCTAATTTGATATTATGAGTCTTCTTTAGTAACGTATCACCATGTTGATAAATTATATTGTGTCTGTAGCCGGAATGTCCATCTCTTACTCCGATATATGCCCAATAATCATACTGTTTGTAAGGAACTATTTTTTGTGCCAGGCTGTCTTTATAGTAGTCCTTGGTGCTGTATGGAATTTTTTGAAGGGAGATGTCAGCTTGCCCATCCTGAAACGATCTTTGTATAAGGCTATCTTTACTGTTATTAGATATGCTCATATTACCTGCGTTTCCTTTTTTTGTACACGAAGCAAACATAATAAGCACAAGAATGAAATATTTCATTTTATAAGTTTATATTATAAACGGCAGGATATTTATTAAATTATCCAGACTTTCACATAGTGAAAACAAATCCCCGAACTCAGAACAAACTTCCCTGTACATTCTCCACATGATAGCCAGCCTTTAATTTCCCCACACGGAACAGGTTCACTTTCTCATGCGCGAGGCGGGTGGGCTCGGGGATGCGGTGCTTCAATACGCATTTTTCCATAATGGTGAGGCTATCTTTTACCGAGACCTTATGCCCGGGCGAAATATACACCGGCTTCACGCCCGATTTGGTACGCAAGGCATAACCCATCACTTCATCAAGGCTTATTATGGGACTGTTGCTAAGCTTTTCGAGACCTAGAGGGGCATAGTTGCCGAAGAGCATGTTCTTCGCACAGCCAATAGCCGGGTGGTCTGTAAGTACGCCAAAATGCGACGCGATGCCCATACGCCTCGGGTGTGTCACGCCCTGGCCGTCAAGGACTATCAGGTCGGGTTTTTGAGGAAGCTGTTCCCAGGCCAACAGCAGGGGAGGAACTTCACGGAAGCCCAGGTACTGCGGTACATAGGGAAATTTCGTCTCTGCAACCACAAGGGAATACGACACCAGCTGCATATCGGGGTAGCTAAGGACCACTATACCTGCAAAAACGGTATCGGTATCTTTGTTATGCGAAATATCACCGCCTGCAATGGTCGTGATGTTCCTGTTTTCGGTAATCAGGGAAACGCGGTGCCGCATTTCGTTTTGCATTTCTGTGGCCTCGATAAGCGAGGTGTTGTCATAATTCAGCATATATCCTCCTTCATTTTCCCAAATTTAATAATAAATAACTGAATTATAAGTTGCTATGATAATGATGTAATAAATTTAACGCAGCCCTCAATAATTATGATTTTATAAACAATTTAATGTAAGTAATTCGATATTTTTGGGAATTATCATAGCTATGGAAAGAGAAAACGAAGCAGGGGACAGGAAAGAGCTGTACCATTATCAGCAGGAAGACATTGATGCTATTTTTGAAAAGTTTGAAGGCAAGCCGGATAATTATCATTTGCTGTACCAGCTCCCAACCGGAGGAGGCAAGACGGTTATCTTCTCGGAGATCGCACGCCGTTATATAGAGAAATACAACAGAAAGGTACTTGTGCTCACCCACCGCATAGAGTTGAGCAAGCAGACCTCCCAGATGCTGAAAAGCTTTGGGGTTAAGAACACCGTTATAGACAGCGGGGTAAAGGACCTTCCGTACAACAATGATTATTCCTGCTATGTGGCGATGGTGGAAACCCTCAACAACCGCCTTAAGGATAAAAAGTTCCATATGGACTATGTCGGGTTGGTAATTGTCGATGAGGCGCATTACAATTCCTTCCGCAAGCTGTTCACCTACTTTAAAAACTCACTGTTCCTTGGGGTTACAGCAACGCCTTTAAGCTCGAATATCGACCTGCCGATGTATGAGACCTACAATGAGCTTATCGTGGGCGAGCCGATCCAGTCGCTCATCGATAAAAAATTCCTTGCAAAGGCAGTGATGTATGGCTATGATGTAGAGCTCACCTCGCTGAAGCTGGGCATCAACGGCGATTATACTGTGGGTTCTTCCGATGAATTGTATTCGCGTTCGTCCATGCAGGATTTGTTGCTGCAATCCTATGAATCGCGTGCCAAGGGCAAAAAAACCCTAATCTTTAACAACGGTATCAACACCTCTTTGTATGTGTACGAAACCTTTAAGGCTGCCGGGCTGCCGATTAAGCACCTGGATAACCGCACACCCGAAAACGACCGTAAAAAGATTCTCAGCTGGTTCCACAAAACGCCCGATGCAATACTTACCTCCGTTTCGATATTAACTACAGGCTTTGACGAGCCTACCGTTGAGGCAATTATCCTAAACAGGGCCACAAGGTCACTTACGCTCTACTTCCAGATGATAGGCCGTGGGTCGCGCAAGCTGCCGGAGAAGGATGTGTTTACGGTAATAGACCTGGGAAACAACGCGCAGCGCTTTGGATTGTGGAATGATCCTGTAGATTGGCAATACATCTTTAAGCACCCTGAGCAATTCCTCGAAAGCATACGTACCGATGCCGAGATAGAAAGCTACCATGTATATGCCATGACCGATGAGGTACGTGCCAAATTTGCCAAAACGATTGACGTTACTTTTGATATTGAAGAAGAATTTCGTAAAGCAGCGGAAGAAAAGCATAAACCTAAAACGGTTATAGAGCATTCAATACGCCAACATGCCTTCATGTGTATTGAAAATGCCGAAACCATATCCGAAGCCCGTAAGCTGGCAAAGCTCCTTGATCCGGATATCGAATACCGAGTAAAGCAATATGCCAAGCTGCTTGCCAAGACTACAAAGAACTACCGCGAATGGCTTATTGAGGATTATAAGAACCGACTTACTGTGATGATAGGCCGTATTTTCAATAAGTACCAGGCAGGCGATGAAGAGCCTCTGGAACTAAAAAAGCTGTAGCTGGCTGCCATCGCTGCCTTTGGGAGGTTTTGCCTTGCCAAAAACGGTGCGGCCGCCATATTTCCACGATTCGTCGCGCTCCTTTTGAATGAGCGCATCAAAATTGGTATTAGGGGTAAAATCTTTTTCGGCATTCCATGAAATTTCGGAGAGTTTTTTGATAGCCTGCATCTTATCAGAATTGCCGATCTTAGCGCGATGGATAGCCGTTTGCAGCGTGCTTATGGTTTCATCGAATACTTTTACAGGAACAGGGAAAGGGTGGCCGTCCTTGCCGCCATGGGCAAAAGAGAACCTTGCGGGGTCATCAAAGCGGGTAGGGGTGCCGTATATCACTTCGCTCACGAGCGCTACAGACTGTATCGTCCTCGGCCCCATGCCTTTCAGCATCAGCAGGCCTTCAAAGTCCTCAGGCTTATTCTCATGGGCTACCCAGAGCATAGCGCCAAGCCGCTTCATGTTCACATCTTCCATCCTTACATCGTGGTGGCCGGGCATGGCAAGGTGGTTTAGCTCTTTAATTATTTTGTCGGGGTGCTCGTTAACAATCAATAACGATTTTTCGCGTGTTGCCGCAGCTTCCGAAGCTGTAAGGTTGAGTATCTTTCCCCGGTTTTCTCCGTAAATAAAGGTATGCGGCTCATTGATAAACGATTGCAGGTTCTCGCTGTGCCAATGATATCTTCGGGCGGTGCTTGTATGGTTGTTCATCCCCTGCTGGACGACACACCATTCGCCTTTGTTATTCACGATAAAATTATGCTGGTAGAGCTGGAAGCCATCCTGTATTGCTGTGTTGTCAACTTTGGCGGTAAGCCTGCTCAGTCCGGCGAGCTCGGTGCCGTTAAGCCCGGTGCGGTTGCCAACAGCCATGAGCTCATCAGGAGTTTTCATGGAATGAGTGCCTTTGCCACCGCAAATGTAAATGCCAAGTTCTCTAGAATGCGGATTGACCGAACGCTTCAATGCTCCTAAAACAGAAGTTGTAATGCCGGACGAATGCCAGTCCATACCCATTACAGCGCCAAAGCTCTGGAACCAGAAAGGGTTAGCCAGTTTGCTGATTACTGCAGAGGTGGAGAATTCCATAGCAATGGTCTCCACGATAGCGAGCCCCAGCTTTGCCATCCTCTCGGCCAGCCACACAGGTACATGCCCGCCATGCAGCGGAAGGTCGGCAAAACCGGAACGTTTCATTTGAATTATTTTCTTCAAAGATAAGAAAAATTTCATCGGGCATTGTTAAGTCTGTATGTTTTAACACGATCCTTTGGCATCACATATTCGGATACTTGCATTTAACCTTCTGGCATTCAATAAGACATTAGTATTTTCAAAGATTTGGCATTTATTTAATACTAAATTGTACCTTATTTTGAATTTAAGTGAGTAATTTAGGAGAACATAAAACGCCTATTAACTTATAATCTATAATGCCATGGAACGTACGATTACACAGGACAACAGCATGAATGCACTCAATGCTGTATCGTATGAAAGCGCTGCCGCCGAATTTGAAAAGGAGGCCCAGGCAGAGGAGCTTTCGTGCAGCCTATTGCTTAAGAACCTTTTGCTTACCAACTTAAGGCTCCTTAAATTGAATGAGATAAGCAGCATGCTATTATTTTAACTACAAACAGAATTGCTATGGACCAGCCTAAAAAAAACACAGAAAACGAACAGTTAGGGAATCCGCTTGGAAAGGATAACGGCTCGGGACGTGAAAGCCAGCGCACCGATAATTCCGGCAGCGACAACCTGAACGCAGGAAGGCCCGGAACAGGCGACGACCGTTCCCCTGAGAATGATGATATCGACGATACCGACAAATACCTCGCGATGGAACAGCCCGGCGTGCAGTACACGCAGGATAGCGACCCGACAGCAAATTCCGACCATATGGATTTTAGTAGTGAGAACGGGGACGATGAATGGAGCGAGGAAGGCGGCAACAGCAAAAATTCGGATGCCTTTAACCAGGACGATTATATCCTGAATGACAACGTAGACCTGGATGAAGACCAGAATCAGTCGATATCCAGCGATGATGAGGATTACGAGGAAAGCAACGAGCGTTATACTAATTAGGCATAAACTAAATTATATATCCCATCCCCGGTATCTTCAAGGTATTGGGGATTTTTCTTAACCAACTATGACAGGCAATTCAAAATTAGCGATATACGGCGCACTGGCGGCTAATGTTGGCATTGCCACAGTGAAGTTTGTGGCAGCATCGGTCACTGGGAGCTCAGCCATGATCAGCGAAGGCATTCACAGCGCCGTTGACAGCGGTAACTCTTTACTATTATTGTTAGGTATGAAGCGCAGCCAACGGCCACCGGATAGGGGGCATCCTTTTGGGCACGGCAAGGAAATCTATTTCTGGTCCCTCATTGTGGCCATACTGGTTTTCTCGCTGGGCGGCGGGATGTCGGTATACGAAGGCGTGAGCCACTTGCGGCATCCTGTAGAGCTGCGCGATCCGTTCTGGAATTATGTGGTATTGTTTGCTTCGATGCTATTTGAAGGGGCATCGTTGGTCTTTGCGGTGCGCGAATTCAATAAAACGAAAGGAAAATTCAGTTTCTTCGAAGAGCTGCACATGAGCAAAGACCCGTCGCTGTTTGCTGTTATCTATGAGGAAAGCGCAGCCATAACAGGGCTGCTGATAGCTTTGGCTGGTGTGTTTCTGGGGCATTATTTTAATAACCCGATGTTTGACGCAATAGCATCGATGCTGATCGGTGCAGTGCTGATAACCGTGGCCATAATTATGGTGAAGGAAAGCAAAGGCCTGCTGGTAGGGGAAAGTGCCAATGAGGATATCGTAAAAGGCATTTACGACCTTGTGAATAAAGAGCCGCGTGTCGAGACGCTTTATTTCCCACTTACCATGCACCTGGCCCCTAACGAGATATTACTGGCGTTGGATGTTGAATTCCGTAAGGAAATGACAGTCGAGGAATTGTTTGAAACCATAAACCAACTGGAAGAGCAAATAAAAAAGGCATTCCCCAATGTAAAGAAAATCTACATCGAAGCCAGGAATTTTGGCGGCAGGCAAAGGCCTTGGCAGATAGAAACGGTGGATTAATTAATCACACTTACCGGCAAAGGCATGTCCCGGTTTTCAGTTGTAGACTAGACAAGACAGTTTTTTGAAACTGTGAGGTCAGATATATTATGGAAAGTTTAACATTATCACAATAGTGGCTTGGACACCCGTAAGGTATCTTTGTGTTGCATCCACTATGAAAAGAAGTTACCTTATACTGCTTTTGCTGCCTTGCCTTATTTTGTCCTGTTCGGACGAAAAAGACTACGTCCCTATAGCTTCCGAACCGGAGCAGGCTGTGCTTAACCTTCCGGATGTACCTTATAACTACAACGAACCGCTGCCGACTTATTTTTATACTAATGACAGCGGGCCGGTTCCCAGTTCTGTAAATGGAATAGACAATACCCCATCTTCCAATCCTATTACCAATGAAGGCGCAACTTTGGGACGTGTATTATTTTATGACAAAAACCTGAGCCAGAATCGTACCACTGCCTGCGGTTCCTGCCACCGGGCCGAAAAGTCGTTTGCCGATTCAAGCCCTTTTAGCCACGGCTTGTTTGGCGCAGCCACGAAGCGGAATTCTATGACGCTTATCAATACGCGCTTTTACCAGCGCGGGCGTTTTTTTTATGATGAACGCGCCGCAACGCTCGAAAAGCAGGTCGTAATGCCGATACTTGACCATACAGAAATGGCGCTTACTCTCGATGAGATAAAGCGGCGGGTAGAAGAAAAGCCGTATTACAGCAGGCTTTTCATTGCGGCATTCGGCTCGAGCGTGGTGACAAATGAGCGCATAGAACAGGCACTGTCACAGTTTATAAGGAGTATGGTGAGCCATAAGTCGAAATACGATATGGGCAGGGCACAGGTAGTCAACATGCGCGACCCGTTCCCTAATTTTACCCAGGATGAGAACCGTGGCAAAGACCTCTTTTTAAAGTCGTTTGCCGATGGCGGTGTCAATTGCTATGCCTGCCATACCACCGAAGCGTTTGTAAGCCACAATAGCGGGCCTGTAAATAATGGACTCGATGCAGTTTCGGCAACCGACCAGGGCGCTTATGGATTTTATACGTCGGCGCCAGAGCTTGCCGGGGCTTTCAAAATACCTACGCTGCGCAATATAGCGCTTACCGGCCCGTATATGCATGATGCAAGGTTCAATAGCCTGATGCAGGTAATAGAGCATTACAACAGCGGCGTGCAGAACCATACCAATCTTTCGCCATTACTCAAAAGGCCGGATGGCATGCCAAGGCAGCTGAACTTAAGCGATGCTGATAAGCTGGCGCTATTACGTTTCCTGAATACGCTCACCGACCAGACGATAATGAGCGACCCCAAGTGGATCGACCCGTTTATCAACCAGCATTTATAATTCCACTCCGGCAATCGCTTCACGCCTCACTACGTAAAACTACGTATTTATAAAATCAGGTAATTCCTACCTATGCCGAATGGATCGGTTTTTTGAATTTTACACCATACTAAAATTAAAAAAACTTCTATTATGATCCATTTTTCAACCAACGTACTCAGGCACTCTGCTTCGTGGACAACAACCGAAGAGGCCTGCACAAAGATCTCCGGTTTTCCCCAAAACCTGGTGCTTAATGTTAATGAGGGATATGAGGTACTGCATTTTGTTAGCCGCTATATGGCTTACAAAGGATGGTATTCGGAGATTACGTTCCAGAATATTGAATCGGCTATAAAAACGCGCCTGCCATTTGGGGTGCGTACCCATAATGAGGTAAAGGACTGGCTCGATACCAGTTTCAGGAGGTAGTGTATTGTATGGCAAATTTTACAATTGACGACCTGAAGCTGGAGTATTATTGGGAAACGCCGGAAGATTCGGTGAAAGGTATTACAGGTTTCCCCCCAAATGTAATTCTCAACTGTACGCAGGGTTACGAAGTTCTTTATTTTTTAAATCAGTACATGGATGATATAGGGTGGGTTACAAAGGTAGCTTTCAATAATATGGAACTACTTCTTAAACACCGCCTTCCATATGGTACCCGTACCCATATGGATATAAAAAACTGGCTGGATATGCTTCACAAGAGGTAATATGTGTTCTTTTTTAAGTGGCTAAAGCCCCGTCCGCAGCGGGGCTTTTTAATTTTCATTACCAAAATAACAGTAAACCGCCTGTTACAGTGCCATGATGCCAAAAATTGAAGCAGTTGCCTGTTAAAGTCTGATTGCATCCTAATGGCTATGGTCTAAATATATTATTTTTAAGATCTAAAAAATAATTGACCTCATGAAAAAGCTATTTGCCGTTCTTAGTTTATCTGCACTTACACTACTGCAATTGGGGTGCTCGTCATCGTCATCCGATGATGGCAACCCATCCAACAATAATCCCGACCCTGTAAATCCGGGAACCAATGAAGTTGATTTCTGGCTTACCAATAATGCCGGTACCGTAAGGCTTGCAAAGCAAACAACGATACTCGATTTTGGCACGGCAGCCAATGTATTGCCCTCAATAGAAGTGAACGATGCCACTACTTACCAGTCGGTTGACGGTTACGGCTATACCCTTACCGGCGGCAGCGTACAGGTAATCAACGGCCTTGGCGCCGCGCGTAAGCAGGAATTGCTGCAGGATCTGTTCAGTACTACCACAGGCATTGGCGTGAGCTACCTTCGCATCAGCATCGGTGCATCGGATATGAGCGCCGCACCCTTTACTTACGACGATATGCCAACCGGGCAAACCGATCCTTCGCTTGCCAACTTCAGCCTGGACAATGACAGCGCCCTGATAGCCCTCTTGCAGGAAATACTGGTGATCAACCCAAATATCAAGATTGTCGCGACATCCTGGAGCGCACCGGTCTGGATGAAAACCAATACAAGTTTTAAAGGTGGTAGCCTGCAGCCACAATATTATGATGAGTACGCACAGTATTTTGTAAAATATATACAAGGGATGCAGGCACAGGGCATAGCCATCACAGCAATAACGCCGCAAAATGAGCCACTGAACCCGAACAACAACCCAAGTATGCTGATGCAGGCAGTGGAGCAGGCCAATTTTATAAAGAACAATTTAGGCCCGGCATTCCAGGCTGCGGGTATTACGACAAAGATCATTGCTTACGACCATAATTGCGATGTGCCCTCGTATCCGCTAACAATATTGAGTGATGCTGCTGCCAACCCATTTGTGGACGGCTCGGCATTCCACCTGTATGCCGGGGATATTTCTGCGCTCACGGCTGTGCATAATGCGTACCCTGATAAGAATGTTTACTTTACAGAGCAATATACAGGCTCAAATGGGAATTTTGGGGGCGACCTGAAATGGCACCTTAAAAATGTGCTGATAGGCTCAATGCGTAACTGGAGTAAAAACACACTGGAATGGAACCTTGCCACCAATGGCTCATGGGGACCTCATACCGACGGCGGCTGCTCTGACTGTAAAGGGGCTATAACCATTACCAGCAGCGATACTTATGTAAAGAATGTATCGTATTTCGTGATAGCCCATGCATCGAAATTTGTCCCGGCAGGTTCAGTGCGGATCGCAAGCAATGTTTCGGGGAACCTGAACAATGTTGCGTTTAAGACTCCGGCCGGCAAGATCGTGCTTATAGTGGAAAATGACAGCTCGGGTATCGAGTATTTCAATATCAAATATAATGGCGAGTGGGTTAAAACAAGCCTTGAAGGCGGGGCAGTTGCGACTTACATTTGGTAATTGCCAATATTCACTAATGAAAAAAAGCACTGCGAAAGCGGTGCTTTTTTGATTGATTACCAAATAAGTAAGTAGTTTTTTACAGTATAAAAACTTAACATTGGGCAATTGTTTTATTAACTAATTTTGATAACGATTAATTTACAGTGAATTAACAATGTTTGTTCAGTGTAAAATAAAGCATCTGATTAATCAAATAAAAACAAGAAATGAGACAGCCTGTTAAGAAAAGCCCCGAGGCGAACGAACAAATGAATGAGACCGATAATACTCCTGACGTTACAGGAACTGACACAGTAACTGAAATACCGGTTGCAGCGCCTGCTGAAGAAAAACCGAAACCTGTGCGCAAAAAACCTGTGGTTAAAACCCCGGAAGTTACGGAGGTACCTGCCGAATTAAGCACCGAACAAGCGCCTGTAGCAGAACCGGCCACTGAAGATGTCCAGGAAAGAACTGAAGTGACTTTTCAGGCTATAGCAGCCGAAAAGAAAGCTAAGAAAGCGGATAAGGAAAAATCCAAATCGAAAAAGGATAAGGATAAAGACAAGAAAAAGAAGAAGAAAAAAGCTAAGGCCAAAAAGAAAGCTAAAGCTAAAAAACAAAAAGCTAAAGACAAGGCAAAAGCTAAAAAGAAAGAAAAGCAAAAAGCCAAAGCCAAAAAGAAAGCTAAATCTAAAGGAAAGAAAAAATAGCTTTATACAAAAAGAGCGAAGTCAACAGGCTTCGCTCTTTTGTTTTACAGGGTTTAATTTGAGAAATATTTACCACATAGGCACATAGCTCGAAAATTACTTAAAAAACTATCATCATAGTTAAACATAGGTTTGAAGCTATGCTTCAATGCTACTGTGGGCTTTTTTGCAAACTTCATTATTACTATGAAAATCTATGTATCTATGTGGTTAGATTAAAAGTGGAAAGTTTTATTATTGATAAACCCTTATATAATCAATTTCCATAGAGGACTGTGTGAAATTCGGGTCGATGTTCCCGCCAAAATTTCCACCCATTGCTACATTCAGGATAAAGAAAAAGTTATGGTCAAATGGCAATGAAGGATCATTGGCAACGGAATGTATCAATGTATTGTCGGCAAAGATCTTAATGACATCAGTATTCCATATAACAGAATACTCGTGAAATTCTGAAGATACATTTGGTATCACCTGGCTGCCACCATTGGCATTGCCACCCGAATGGCCGGGATAATGCAGCGTACCGAATATCCTGTTCTGCTGGTTGCCCACGTGCTCCATGATATCGATCTCGCCACAGGAAGGCCATGCCGCCGTTGCATAATTTTGCCCCAGCATCCAAATTGCAGGCCATGTACCGCCGCCAACAGGCAGTTTGGCGCGTATCACGGCACGCCCGTATTTAAAGTTGAATTTTCCATCGCTCACAAGCCTAGCCGAGGTATAGGGCGATCCGTTCAATGTTTGTTTTTTAGCGGTAATAACCAATTTTCCGTCAGCAACAACAACGTTCTCAGCGCTGTTAGTATAGTATTGTTGTTCATTATTACCCCATCCGCCGGCGCCCGTGTTGTACGACCATTTGGTTGGGTCGGGTGCGCCGGGCGTATTAAACTCCTCCGACCATACCAGGTTGGTAAAGTTCTCGCTGGCCGGGGGTGTCGGCTGCGTTGTTGTGAACGTATGGTAAACGGCTTTCGAAGGATCATTGCCTATAACCGCCCTTACGGTCATACGGGTATTGGTAAGCGACAAGATCTCATAGGTGCTTTGCCCGGCAAAATAGCCCATGAAGCCGCCATCGGCAATGGTGAGCGCTTTGCCTGTAGTACGTCCGGCAACGCCGCTTTGCGTAACATATGAATCAGAATCGCCCAATGTGACAGCCTTAGGGCCTGTTGCTGTATAAGGTAGGCAGCTGTCGGTTGTGCCGGTGCCTCCGTGTGAAACTACATACCCGCCATTAAAGAGCGTGCTGCCACTATTGTTCACGGTAAGCCTTAACTGCCCGTTTTGAAGGTCAAAGGTCAGCGTGTTGTCATAAAGGCATCCGGTTTGCGGATTATTGGCAAATTCAAAAGGCGCTGCCTGGTCGATGTTGCCATAGTAGTTGATACCGTTATTCGCAGAGTTTTCACCATAGCCAATGTGCCCGGTTTCGCCTGCCGCCCAGTACCATGTGCGTGACGAACCGCCCGAAAGCTTATTGATAAGATCCTGGTTTGGGTCTGAGGGAGTACCATTACTGCTGTCGCTGCTGCTACAGGATGTAACGGCAAGTGCCATAACGCAAAATGCGATGGCTTTGTAAAGATGTTTTTTCATTATAGATTTTTTTGGAATAGCGAATATAGGGAAATTTTAGAGGAGGGTATAACTGAAATAACCGTTTTATTAATCAATTATTTTTCCTTTTATTACTGGAAGTTTACATATCCACATATTTTCCAGTCCTTTGATATGGCCCCAAATTTTGTGGATCATGATTTCTGTACCAGGCTTTGACTTCTTAATGATAGCTATCGCTTCAGCACTCATTTTTGATCCTTCAACTTTAATGTGCTGCGTTTTATGTTTATTAAATATAAATATTTCAAATCTTTCTGCTTCTGCCGGCTCCATATAAAATAACTCAGGAAATAGTACAGTAAGTTTCGCATCGATTAATTGCTGCTTTGTCAATTCAAACGAGCATATCCTGCAAATAACATTGCCATCGATTGCTGCTTCCAGCATTGGCAATCCAAGAATTTTAAACGATTTTTCCTCATGTAATATAGAGCCATCCGGCATAATGGCTTCAATATCAATCTTCATTTCATTGCCGGATCCCGCACGTAACATATAGTTTCCGACACTGTCTGTTTTTACTAAAGCCGAATCTTTTGCAAATGCTTTAAATGATTTTGCTCCCGGCACGGCAATTTTAATAGGGTTTTCGATTCCCCGATAAACGATATTCAGTTTCTCTGCAGAAATTACAGAAATATTTTGATCGGCCTGGCTAAAGGCAAACAAGGGTAATAGGTAAAATAAAATGTATTTCATATATAAGCCTTTATAAGTATAACGGATTTAAGGTTTTAAAGATTATAGAGAAAATACATTTCTTATTCTTTCTTTAATTTCCATTCCCCGTTTTCACCTACAAATTCCTGTATAACCGGCTCTTCATTCGTCAGATCACGTTCTTCTTTATATACAGGTATGGCATTATGTTTTTCCAGTCGGAATGTATAATTGGACTGTATTCCATAAGCCCCGGAAAATAACTCGCATTCTATAAGTTTTGTTTTATTGTCATAATGCGGGTTATCCCAAATATCGGTATTGTCTGCATTATTCAGGAGCTTTACCAGTTTTGTTTGGTTTTGGTCATTTAGATAGATGATCGTCCATTGGTTGCCATTCATATTCGATGCTACTATACATAAAAGGTCCTCATCACCATCTTTGTCAAAGTCGGTTATTTTAAACTCAGAAATTATATTCTTGCCATCTATCCTTCTTATAGGCCAGCCAATATGATGAATCATTTCCTGGAAAATGTCCTTTTTTCCGTTATGCCATACGAGTTTCGCAATAGTATCATTCTCCAATTGTAAAGAATATTTTACAGGTACTTTGCCTTTTAGGGTGAATTCCGATGACGGCTTTTCTCTTTCCCATTGTATACCTGTAATGGACATTGTGTCATTAGCCTCATGCTTTAAATGATAAGTAAGGCATTTTTCTCCATTGTATATAGTTGTTTGTGCTGTAAGCGGACCGCATACACATATCATAAGAAAAAACGCCAGTGTTCTCATTTTATTAGTTTATCCAAATGTACAGATTTACCCTTATCAAATAAAAAAACTTCCGGCGATTAACCGGAAGCCAAGATTAAAAAAAACGGGAGATTAACACTATCTCCTTAGGGAAGCAAGCCGATCATTGATGGTGGCATATTGCTGTAATTCGGTATCCTCAAATTGGCGGGCCATTTCAAGGAACCAATTGGGGTGTTTGTCACGCATACCGGTTTGTAAATTGATATGGATGAACTTTGTCCAAAGCAGCGCGCGTAACTGTTGCTGGTTTTCGTCCCACATGGCCATTTCTACCAATAATGTGTCGTCCGATAGTTTAATGAGTGCCGATTCGATGCAGACCATTTCGTTATACAGGGCAGGGGACAGGTAAACGATCTCGTGCCTGCTTACCATCCACCCAGAGCCTTTTTTGTAGAGCGCTGTCATATCAATGTCGTGGAATTCCTTAAGGTGGTCTTCGCGGGCATTGAGCATGTAGTCGATATAGCCGGAATTGTTGAGATGATTAAAAGGGTCGCAGTCGCTGAACCGGATCTTGTAAAATGTCTTTAGTTCCATTGTTGCTTGTTTGATGAAGAAAGTTGCATTACGGAGAAAGGTTTTCCTTTGACATTTATCAAAAAAGTTCCGGAGTTTCAAAGGCACAAAGTTTCAAAGTCGGATATGCGGGAACGACAGTTACACTTTAGCCCTGATCCTGCTCAACGTTTCCTGTGTAATGCCCAAATAGGAAGAAATGAGCCCCAACGGTACGCGTTGCAATAGCAGTGGATCATTAGATATAAGGTTACTATAGCGTTCCTGTGCGGATATGAATTGCAATTCCGTGAGGCGGCGATGCATTTCAAGCATTTCCTGTGTGATGAGGTAGCGTCCCAGGCGCTCAATCTCGTGGTAGCGGTCATACAGTTTTTCGAGTTCGTTATAGGGCAGTGACCAGATTACTGACGGTTCCAGTAATTCGATCTGCCTGCCATCGGGCATATTGGTTACGTGGCCGCTCATTGAGCAGGTAAACGAATTTTCGGCTTTAAAGCGTTCGGTCACTTCTTTCCCGTCTTTCAGGTAAAAAGTGCGCGCCAGGCCTTTTTCGATGTAATATACATTCCTGCATATATCGCCGCAGGGAACCAGCACGTGCCCTTTTGGATGGCTTTCTTTATTCATGAGCGAAAGCAATGCCTGCGTGCTTTCAGGGCTGAGCTTTAAAAAAGGGGAGATGCTGTCGAAAAAGCTTATTTTTTGGGTTGTATTTGCCATATCCAAATATAATAAAAATAAAAAAGCCTCCCGGGTGTGGGAGGCTCAATATTAGTTCACTACGATCTTCTTCGTGGCCGAACCCTCATCGGCTGTCACCTTCAGGAGGTAGAAGCCTTGCGGAAGGTTGCTCAGCTTGTAGGTATTGTTTTCGCCTTTTGGTTTCTGAATATACTGTACCAGCTGTCCGTTAAGGTTGATAAGCTGTATTTCGTCCAGCTCGGTTTCAGAATAGATATTCACTTCATTGTTCACTGCGGGGTTAGGGTACACCGATACAGTAGCCATAAGGTGGTCTTCAACACCTGCAATGCCCCAGCGGTCCTGGGCTACCGGGCCGCCCCATATAAGGGTAGCAAGGTAAGGGTTGTCGATAAATGGGTTCCTGTTGCCTTGTCCATATGCATTGCCGGCATTGCCAAGGTAGGTATTCCTGTTGTCTTCGTACTGCGATACCGGGTCTTCGGCATTCCACTCAAGGAATAGCATAAGCATATTCGGGTCGGTAGCAACGGTAGCGCCAACACCTACATTTTTAGGAAGGCACTGGTTGCCATAGCGAAGGTACATATACATCATCATCCTGGCGATATCACCTTTCCATTCGTCACCGGGATACCATTGCTCGCCGGTTTCAAATGAATTTCCGGAACCGTCAAAAAATTTATCGTTATTCCTGTCGCCGTTACGTTTTTTATCAGCAGCCCTTATATGGTGTACATCGGCGCCGGGGCCGGAAGTTCCAAGGTCAGGGTTTCCTAATGCTTTTGGGTACGTATGCTCCCTGTTCCAAAGGCATGGCGCTGCAGTACCGTCATCGTCCATGTTCTTGTCCCTTCTCCTGTGGTCTTTATCGTCAGAAGTAGAGGCCGGGCACATATTGCTGCTAAAGCCATAGATCATAAACAGGTTGGTATGTGTAGCATCTGCCGGGTCAAGGTCAACAATCTTTATAGCATTTTCTGCCTCCTGGTAAGAAAGCTGCTTTGTATGGGTGGTTGTAATCTTAGTCGCCAGTGCAGATTTTAAGGCCATGCCGCTCTGGTTGAAATTAAAGCCATTGTAATAAGGAGAAGCCGGGGCTCCGTCCTGTGCAAAAACTACACCGGTAGATGCAGCCAGCAAAAAGGTAATTATTTTTTTCATTCTAAATTTTTAGGGTGTCAAATGTAGGTGATAATTTCCACACTAACTGAAATTTAACACCGAAAATCATTTATTTTTTACGTTCCAGCAACGCCATATAAAAGCCGTCAAAGCCACTTTCGGACGCAAGGACCTTGTTTTCTTTTACGAAAGTAAATTCTTTGCCTATTTCTGTAGTTAAGAAGTTCTTGACTTGTTCCTGGTTTTCAGAGGGTAACACAGAGCATGTGGCATATACCAGCTTTCCGCCGGGCTTTACGATTTTAGAATAGCTTTCCAAAACCTCGGCCTGCGTTTTACGGATGTTGTCTATAAATTCAGGCTGCAGTTTCCACTTGCTGTCCGGATTTCTTTTCAGCACGCCAAGCCCGCTGCAAGGCGCGTCAATAAGTACGCGGTCGGCTTTGCCGTGCAGTTTCTTTATAACTTTGGTACTGTCGATAATGCGGTATTCAATATTAAAGGCGCCATCACGCTTTGCCCTAATTTTCAGCTGTTTTAGCTTGCTTTCATAAAGGTCCATCGCAATAAGTTGGCCTTTGTTCTCCATAAGGGAGGCCATGTGCAGCGTTTTTCCACCTGCACCGGCACAGGTATCTACTACGCGCATTCCCGGCTCTACCTCAAGGAAACGGGCAACCATTTGCGACGAGGCGTCCTGCACCTCAAACAAGCCTTCTTTAAAGGCATCGGTCAGGAAAACGTTCGAACGTTCTTTCAGTATCAGTGCATCCGGATATTCTTTTGGGGCTTCTGTTTCGATGTTTAGGTCCATCAATAGCGCCCTTAGTTTTTCGCGTGTAGTTTTCAGAGTGTTTACGCGAAGTATCACTTTGGCCTGCTCGTTTTGTGCGGCAAGCTCTTTTTCCCAGTTCTTTTCGCCAAGCTCTTTTATACCGAGTTCGTCCATCCAGTCCGGGATCGATTCACGATATTTTCGTATTTTAGAAAGTTCGTCAAAACGGCCTTTAATACGACGCACAGGGGTGTCTTCAAAATACTTCCAGTCGGGCAGGGTTATGCCGCGAAGCACTGCCCATACAGCAAATATGCGCCACAGGTTGTCGCGATCGTACGGTTCCTTCACTTCGGCAATTTCGGTATAAAGGCGCTTCCAGCGTACTATTTCATATATCGTTTCGGCAACAAATTTGCGGTCGGCACTGCCCCAGCGCTTGTCTTTCTTAAGGGCGCGGGCAACCACCTTATCGGCATATTCGCCATCATTAAAAATAAACCCAAGGGAGTCAATAACCGTAAAAACTAAATTCCTGTGTAATCTCATTGTAAAAAATTGAACCGCAAAGGTATTGAAATTTTAGGGAATCTGGAATATAACCGGCGTACGCCACTAATCAAATATGATATTTTAGCCACGAATTACACGAATTTTCACAAATTATTTAATGCAAAATAAGGTGATTAAAGAAGTTTTACTTTATTTGGTAAGTTCTGCCCTATAATTTTAAATGCAAGATAAATGCGGCTATACATAAAAAGTACTTAACATTATATTTACTCTATGAAGACATTCCTCAGATAGCTTTCTGTAATTTGTGAAAATTCGTGTAATTCGTGGCTAAAAAATTACTTGTTATCTCTTCCCATACCTCCCCAAAAATTCCGAAGGCGTTTCCCCTGTCTTATTTTTAAAAAGCCTTGAAAAATAAGCATAATCCTCATAACCTAAGGAGTGCGCGATTTCATTAAAGCTTTCCCGCTGCAGCACAAGTAGCTTTTTTGCTTCGAGCAATACGCGGTCCATAATCACATCGCCTGCCGTTTTGCCGATGACCGACTGCGTTATCCGGTTCAGGTGCCGGGATGTCATGGCCAATAGCGAGGCATACGCCGAAGGGAGCTTCAGTTCACGGAAGTGCCGTTCTACCAAAGCTTCAAACTCCCTGAATTTTGTGTAGTAGCCATTATGGCTGTCGGTAATGGCAGGGTTCTGCTGCTGGTAAATGCGGGAGCTCTCTGTATACACCAGGTCGATAAGGCTGGTAAGGGCTTCCTTCTTTAGTAGTTTATCATTACTATTTTCCTCAAGTATCCACTTAAATAACCTTTCGATTGTGTTTTCTGCTAAAGCATCGCAATAAATGACAGGCGACTGATGCATGCTGTAAAAGAAAGGGAACCGGTTGATCCGGTTATGCGTATAATACAGGTCGTAAAATTCCTGTGTATGAAAAAAAATGTAACCTTCGGTATCCTCTGAAAGTTCCCAATGGTGTGTCTGACCCGGATTGAGGAAGAAAAGGGTACCGGGCTTAACGGCATAGGTAGTAAAATCAATTTCATGGAAGCCATTGCCTTTAGTAAAAAGCATGGCAAGGTAAAAATCGTGGGAATGTGGCAGTGCGATGTCCTTATGGCGCGTTTGCAGATGCTCCTGCATGGTATTGACATAAAAGTCCTCATGGCTGTGGCTGTCGTGGAACTGTTCAATATGGAGCACAGCTGTTTTCTTCGGCATGTAAACTGTATTGATTATAATAATGTCCGAAAAGTACAAATTTTAGCGTAAATATGCTATTGCACTGTTATGGTTAATAGTCGTAAATTTACCAAAAAAACAATATGTCAGCTTTAGTCGGAATTATAACAGAGAAATGTCCAAAATGTGGTAAAGGAAAGGTATTCAGCTCAAAAGGCAATCCGCTGCTATTCCGGATGCCGAGGATGAATGAGCACTGCCCGGTGTGTAACCACAAGTTCGAGAAAGAGCCAGGTTACTTTTTTGGGTCAATGTTCGTGAGCTATGCGGTAACAGTAGGCGAGATGATCGTGTTTTTCCTGTTGGCACATTTTTTTGTAAAAGAGATCGTAACTATGATCGTGCTAATAGGCATATTATCTGTATTGCTCAGTACCTTTAATTTCAGGCTTTCGCGAATGATATGGATATACCTGCTGGATGGGAAAAACAGGCAGCTTTAAGATTATTGGATCTTTTGACAGTTAGATTGTTCGATCTCCTGAATTATATTGATGAAAGGATTGCGGGGTAAAATTAGTACCTTAGCGTAATAAACCCGATATCCATGAAAAAAAGCCTTTTGATAGTATTATTTGCTACAGCATTATTATCGTGCAAAAAAGAAGAGAAAAAAGACTACGAGCCATCTTTCACTTCTGTGGTAGCAGATACGCTGCTTAATGAAGAAATCAGCATCAGGGCCATTACAATTGACGGCGACAAAGCCTGGTATGCGGGCAGCATGGGCAAATATGGGTGGGTATCGCTCAGTGGCGGGAAAAACTTTAGCGGCGTTATCGCAAAAGATACGCTATTCCCTGAATTCAGGGCGATTGCGCAAACCAAAAATGATGTTTTCATATTGAATGTTGGCACTCCCGCGATGCTCTATAAAATTTCTAAAGACGGCAAAACCAGCAAAGAGGTATATTCCGAAAGCGGGGAGAAGGTGTTTTATGACAGCATGCAATTTTATAATGACAAAGACGGCATTGCGATGGGCGACCCTACAGATGGCTGCCTTTCTGTTATCACCACATCAGACGGCGGCAATACCTGGAAAAAGATCAGTTGCGGCACCATGCCAAAAGTTGCTGAAGGCGAGGCGGCTTTTGCGGCAAGCAATACCAACCTCATTGTTAAGGAGAACAACACCTGGATCGTATCGGGAGGGAAAAAATCAAGGGTATTCTTTTCGCCGGATAAAGGCAAAAGCTGGAAAGTGTATGATACTCCTATAATCCAGGGCACTGAAGCCGATGGAATATACTCAGCCGATTTTTATGATGAAAATACCGGCTTTGCAGTGGGCGGCAATTACGAAAAACCTGAAGCCAACACCGGCAATAAAATAATTACAGAAGACGGCGGTAAGACCTGGGAAAAGATCGCTGACGGCAAAGGGTTTGGATATGCATCCTGTGTGCAGTTTATTCCCGGAAGCAATGGCGATGAGCTTATGACAGCAGGGCCGTCAGGTATCTATTACTCCTATGACCGTGGCGCTACATGGAAAAAGATATTCAACGAAAAGAACTACCACACGCTGCGCTTTGCCGATGCCAAAACGGTTATCCTCGCCGGGCAAAAGAAGATCGTACGATTGAGGTTGAAGTAAATTTTTGCCACGAATTACACGAATTTTCACAAATTAAATTGAAAGGTCAAATTATAGATAGCAGTACTCAATTAGTTAAAATTCGTGTAATTGCGTGGCTAAAAAAATATCAAAAACAAAAAAGGGGCCGAAGCCCCCAGAGTAACTAATACTTATCTAAAATTATTTTATCCTTTTTTATCCTTGTATTTACTAAGGAGCTTTTTATTAAAATCTTCCTCTGCTTTTTTCAATTTAAGTACTCTTGCCGGGCCTAATAAAGGCTTCATGTCGGTTACCAGCTTTTTGCGTAAGTTAAACAACTCCTCATCCGCATCTTCCAGTTGGTCAAGGTAAGACAACGCATCTTTTTCAGACATTTTATCAGGGCCGATCTCATCAATTTTTTTGATGAGCGGGCGCATCTTGTCGTGCTTTATTTTAAATTGCTTCTCTTCATAAGCATTATATATCGGCCAGAATTTTTCCGATTCTTCAGAAGTTAGTTTGAGTTCCGTGGTAAGAAAAGATACCTTAAGCGCTTTTATTTGTGCCCACTTTTCTTTTTTATCCTTGCCGTCCTGGGCAAAAGCCCCAAGGGAAAAGACTAACAATAACGGTAATATCAGCTTCATTTTCATAGTTATTCATTTAGGTCTATAGATTCATCAGAAAGGTATTCTTCAATGGCTTCATCGCTCACAGGGATCGACTGCTCGAGCTCTGCAATGTCCTGCGTATCGAGGTGCTGCATCAGGTCGTAGGAGTTAATATTCGTCTGGTAAGCAAGATAACTTTCAATTGCCTCGTCATCAGGCTGTGGGGTGGAAGTATTCGTTGTAAGGAAAACACCCAGCGTAAGCATTATTATGAATGAGGCCGCAACAGAGAGCCATACCGGCTTTCTTTTATACAACGGTATTACCTTAGCTTCCTGTTGGGGCAGCTGCTGCATGAGCCTTTCGGTAAAGCTGTCAAAATATCCATCGGGGGCTTTATATCCCGATGTTATCTTTGGTTCTTTATCTAATCTGAAATTGTTCATAGCAATAAGACTTATATATTGGTAAAAGGTTTAATGTGTATTGACGTAATCTTCTATTTTTTTCACGGCATGATGGTAGGACGCCTTAAGCGCCCCGACCGATGTGCCCAATATCTCGGATATATCCTCGTATTTCAGTTCTTCAAAATATTTCATCTTAAAGACAAGCTGCTGCTTTTCGGGCAGTGTGGCAACCGCCTGCTGGAGCTTTAGTTGCAACGCATCGCCTTCAAAATAATCATCTGCCTGCAGGTTCTGTATCGCTTTTTGCTGAACTTCTTCACTGCTGATGTTGTTCTTCTTCGCTTTTGATGTAATAAAGGTAATTGCTTCGTTCGTGGCAATGCGGTAGATCCACGAGAACAGCTTGCTTTCGCCCTTAAAGTTCTTCAGGTTCTGGAAAACTTTTATAAAAGTGTTTTGCAGTACGTCGTCCGTATCATCATGGTCATGCACAATAGTACGGATATGGCTGTACAACGGCCTGCTGTATTGCGATACAAGCTGCCTGAACGCAGTATTTTGCGTTGCCAGGTTGAGCAATTCCGTTATAAATGCCTTTTCGTCCTGCAAGTTGGAAACGTTTGTTATTTGACTAAAGTTACGGCAAAAGGTTTAATTGCAAATTCCAAATAACAAATTCCAAGCTCCAAATCTCAAATAACAAAATCCAAATAACAAATATCAAACCGTATATAAATTGGCTAACGTTTAACAGCCTTATAACAGTAGGTGCTTTTTAGAAAAGGTAACTTTGTGATAAACCATAAAGTACTGACTATGAAAAATTCAGCCATGATAGAAGCATGCCTTGCCTGCTTTGCCGCGTGCGAGATGTGCGCCACCGAGTGCATTAAAATGATAAGTGCCGACCACCTTCGTTGCATAGCGCTTTGCCGCGATTGTGCCGAAATTTGTGCGCTGTGTATAAAGCTGGAGCAGCGTGATTCCGAATTCAGCCATGATGTGATGCAGCTTTGCGTTGAAAGTTGTACGGCATGTGCCGCGGAATGCGAAAAGTTCGCAGCCCATCACGACCACTGCAGGGAATGTGCCGAAGTCTGCCGTAAATGTGCGTCGGAATGCCAGGCAGCATAAAATAACGATATCTTAAGTGTTCGGGTTTTATTCTTACAGGTGCATAATGTACTTTTGCATTTTAAGAAGACCATGATAAATACCGTTATTTTCGATATGGACGGGGTGATCGTAGATACCGAACCTGTCCACTATTTTGCCTACCAGCAGCATTTCAAACATTTGGGTGTAGATGTTCCCGATGAAATGTATGCCACCTTTACCGGCAATTCTACTAAAAATGTGTACCAGAAACTGAAGGAGGCTTTTCAATTGCTTGATGAAGTCGATGGTTTGGTAGACTATAAGAGGGAACTTTTCAATAATGCCTTCGACCAGAAAGAGGACCTCGACCTGCTGCCCGGCGTAAAAGACCTGATCGTCGACCTTCACAGCAACGGCATGCAGCTGGTGTTAGCTTCTTCCTCTGCTAAAGTCACTATCGGGAGGGTATTCAGGCGTTTCGACCTGTATCCTTATTTCACGCACATTGTGAGTGGTGAGGATTTTCCAAAATCAAAGCCGCATCCTGCCATTTTTGAAAAGGCTGCTGAACTCTCCGGTTCGCCGAAAGAAGAATGCATCGTAATCGAAGACAGCACCAATGGTATTAAAGCCGCAAAAGCCGCCGATATCTTCTGCATTGGCTACAAAAGCGAGAATGCTGTATTGCAGGAATTGGCGGAAGCCAATATGGTGATCAGTCATTTTAATGAGCTTAACTTTGAAAAGATAAAAAACATCATATAGTTTTTAGTCACAGTTTTCAGGCTACAGTACCCTGCTTGTCAGTTCGAGCGCAGTCGAGAACCATACGTAAGCATCCCGACTGCGCTCGATGTGACAATAAACAAATAAAAATGAAAAAAGCCGTAATATTCGATATGGATGGGGTAGTGGTGAATACTGAGCCAATTGGTTACGGTGCTAACCAGAAGCTATATAAGGCATTGGGCATTACCGTGCCGGATGATGTATATGCCACATTCATAGGGAACTCTGATAAGAATATCATCCAGAAGCTAAAAGACCTTTACCCGATAGAAAAGACACACGAAGAGCTACTGAAAGAAAAATACAAATACTACTTCGAGGCATTTGATAACGCCACCGATCTGGCTTTGCTCCCCGGCGTAAAGGATCTTATTATGAACTTACACAGCAACGGAATGAAACTGCTGTTAGCCTCTTCGGCATCCAAGAGAAAAATAGAAAAGGTATTTACCCGTTTCGGGCTGCATCCTTATTTTGATGCAACCATAAGCGGAGAGGATTTTGAGTTCTCTAAGCCAAATCCTGCTATTTTCCTTGAAGCCGTTGAAAGGTCGGGCTTTACAAAAGAAGAATGTATCATTATTGAGGACAGCACCAACGGCATCAAAGCCGCAAAAGCTGCCGGTGTCTATTGCATTGGTTACAAGAGCGAGCACTCGATGGGGCAGGATACCTCACTGGCCAATAAGGTTATAACTGATTTCAGCGAACTTGATTTCTGGAATATACAGAAATTAGCCCCCCAACCCCCTAGGGGGGAGTAGCAACAGTGGTGCCCCCTTTGGGGGATGGGGGCTTAACTCACAGCTTCCTTATATACCTTCAGTGCCCGTTCCCGCGCTTCTTTATGGTCAACGATTGGGAGGTAATTCATTTCCTGGAATTCCGGTACCCATTGCTTTATATATCGTAGGTCTTTATCGAATTTCTTTATCTGTTCCGAAGGGTTGAATATCCTGAAATAAGGCGCCGCATCCACACCGCCACCCGATGCCCATTGCCAATTGCCTACATTGCTCGACTGTTCATAATCCAGTAGTTTTTGGGCAAAATAAGCCTCGCCGCGCCGCCAGTCAATGAGCAGGTGCTTACATAAAAAGCTTGCCGTTATCATGCGCACACGGTTGTGCATGAAGCCGGTGGCATTCATCTGCCGCATCCCTGCATCTACAATAGGGTAGCCGGTCTTTCCTTCACACCAGGCTTTAAAGTCGGCATCATTATAGAGCCATTTTACATTGTCGTATTTTGGGCGGAAGCTTTTGGTCACGGTTTCGGGGAAATGCCATAAAATCTGCATGAAGAATTCACGCCATATCAGTTCGTTCAGGAAAGTACCGTTGCTGCTCTCCAATGCTTTTTTAACCAATTCACGTATGCTTACCGCACCAAACCGCAAGTAGGGACTTAGCTTTGATGTGCCATCAATTGCCGGAAAATTGCGTGTATCTTCATAATTATCAATCAGCGAATGCGAAATATTGTATGGCGCAGGTTTAATATCTGATTCCGTAAAACCGATATCGTTCAGGCTTAAAAAAGGGTAGGAATGAATGGCGATATTCTCAGCTGTCAGTTTTTCATGATGCTGAACGATAGCCTCTTTTTTGAAACGCTCTTTCCAACGTTTCATGTAAGGGGTATATACCACATAAGGCGAGCCGTCATCTTTTACCACTTCATCCCTTTCAAAGATCACCTGGTCTTTAAAGGTTTTAAGAGCAATGTTTTTAGCCGCCAGCAACTCCTGTATCTCTTTATCCCTTTTAATAGCATACGGCTCGTAGTCGTGATTGGTATAAACCGCCCCTACGTTGTGTTTGGAAACCAGTTCTTCAAACACTGCTTCGGGCTTATCATAAAAGACCGCAAGTGAGCGACCGGACTTTTTGAGTTCCGACTGTATGCCTTCCAAAAGCGACATGATGAACGTCACGCGCGCATCATCCTTTGGCAGCTCATCTAATATTTTCTTATCAAAAATAAAAATAGGCAGCACTTTCCTGCCTGATGCCAGTGCGGCATGGAGTCCGGTGTTATCTTCTGTCCGCAGGTCGCGGCGAAACCAGAATATGTTTATTGCTTCTCCTTCCATTCGCCAAATAACTCAATTAATTTCTTTTCCCTGTATGCGAAAATTTCCTTTAGCTTCGGCCTGACCAGGAAAGGATGCACCAGCCTGCCCAGGAATCCCATCGGGATTTTGTAATGCACAATGTCTTCCATCTCCACGCCACCCGGAATTTCTTTTAAAAAATGCTTGTGGTGCCAGAAGGAGTAGGGGCCGTAGCGCTGCTCGTCTACAAAAAAGCTTTTGTCAACCACATGGGTAATTTCGGTAACCCATTGCAATTTTATGCCCAGTACGGGCGTTACAATATAATGGATGATTTGCCCGGGATACATCGCGCGGTCATCGCCGGAAAGGGTTTTGAATCCCATAGAATCAGGCGTTATCACTGCAAGGTTTTTCGGGTCGGAAATAAAATCCCACGCTTCCTGCAATGATACAGGCAGCTTTTGTTTTGTATGTAGGGTGTATAGCATAGCATCGAAATAATTAATTGGTGAAGTTAGCAATCTGAAGCCATAATTCTTAAAATTTCTATAGGAATTTTAACTTTTTTTAACAGTCGTAAAATCATTAATCACTAATTTCGCAGTTGCAAACATTTAAATAAAATACAGAATCATGAAGAAAATATTTGTTACTGCAGCCCTTGTGCTGGCGTTTATGGTGACCGGACAGGCGCAGATCGTAACGCCGCAGGCCAGCCCGAAAGCAGTTATCGAGCAGAAAGTAGGCCTTACAGATGTTAAAATCGAATATTCCCGCCCGAGTGCAAGGGGAAGGTCGGTTTACGGGGAACTTGTACCATTCGGAAGAATGTGGAGGACAGGCGCTAATGCTAACACGATCATCAGCTTTAGCAATGATGTGGTAATAGCCGGAAAAACGCTTAAGGCAGGCCATTATGCGCTATATACGCAACCAAAAGCGGACAGCTGGGATGTGATCTTCTATAACGATACGAACAACTGGGGCCTTCCTGAAAAATATGATGACAGCAAAGAAGTATTGCGCGCATCGGTTAAACCGGAGTTCCTTTCACGCCCTGTAGAAACGCTTACTATAGGCGTTAACGGACTTGACAATGACTATGCTTTCCTTGAGATCGCGTGGGAAAAAACAATGATAGCGCTTAAATTTGAAGTGCCTACCAAAAAAATGGCCATGCAGAGCATCGATGCAGTGATCAGTGGGCCATCAGCTAACGACCTTTTCTCAGCTGCGCAGTATTACTACCAGTCCAACGGCGACCAGAACAAAGCATTGGTATGGATGAACCAGGCTATTGCCAAGTTCCCTAATTCGGCTGATGTGCCATTCTACTTCCTAAGGCAGAAATCATTGATCCAGGCCAAGCTGGGTGACAAGAAAGGCGCTATTGAAACCGCTAAACTATCGCTTGCTGCATCAGAAAAAGCGGGTAATGCTGATTATGTAAAAATGAACAAAGACTCTATAAACGAGTGGAGCAGAAAATAATTGTTTATCACTATTGTGAGGAACGGCTGCCGGAAGGTGGCCGTTTTTTTTGTATATTTTCATAATTTAGTAGGTTATAAAATAATCATCAAATAAAATAATTATGAAAATAATATACTTCTTATTAATTGTTTTTCTTACAGGATCAAATTATGATGCAATAATAGGTGGACTTTCAAAGAACTATATCTTTTTGTATGATACAATGGGTTCAATTGATTATTTTGAAGCTTTTAATACCAATGAAAAAAAATACCAAGAAGATAAAAAAATGTATCAACAATCGGTAAAAGATTTTTTTGATGCAGATAAAACAATAATAGATTTCTTATTGAAATACGAAACGGATACTCTTTATTATTCTCAATGGATACGAACTCGTAATCCGTACTCGTCGAATTTAAAGAAATATGATCTTATGACAAATTCTGATAATGCTCTGGCACTTATAGATAACTATTTGACTCAAAAAGACAGCATTATTATTACTCCCCATTTTGAAAAAATAAGCTACTCGCGGTTTAAATTTTTTTACGCAAAAAAAAAAATTTAAAGAAAGACGATTTAAAAAAAGCCTATAAAGAATTCCTGGGGAAATTATAACATAATATGCTGGTTACGTGAAAATAAACAAGGACTTCATCAACTAGTGGAGTAGAAAATAATTGTTTATCACTACTGTGAGGAACGGCTGCCGGCAGGTGGCCGTTTTTTATATCAATATATGGTTCTTTTTTGTAGATTAGTGAAATGAAAATTTTCCGGGACGAAGTATTGCAATAAGCGCTTAGATGGCTGCTCCAAATCAAACCGCTGCTAACTCCTGTTGTTTATCCTTATCGCCCATAAACCGCTGTAGCAGCAACCCTAATACTATCGTCAGGGTGGCCCCGATGACATTCAGCCACAAATAGCTGAGTATTTCCAGGTCGTACACGAAGACCTTGTAGATGGCGATCACGATGCACTGGGTTATCAGCGCGCTCCAAAACATGGCTTTGGCACCAATATATTTGATGTAGAAAGCTACCAGGAATACACCAAGCACCGTTCCGTAGAAGATTGACCCGATGATATTCACCAGCTGGATGAGGTTTTCGAACAACGTGCCAAAGCAGGCAAAAAGTATCGCGATAACCCCCCACATGAGCGTGAATAGCTTTGTCATATCGACAAAATGCTTTTCGGGCTTTTCAGTTTTTGCATAGCGTTTATAAATATCTATGGTCGTTGTGGAAGCAAGCGCATTAAGCCCCGATGCCGAGGACGACATAGCCGCCGAAAATATCACAGCCAGCAGCAGCCCCACAAGCCCATGCGGAAGGAAATTCAGTATGAAGTACAGGAAAACATAATCCTTATCGTTGGTTTCTGCGTTCTTATCTACCTTTTTTATAAGGTCTTTTGCCTGGTCGCGAAGGTCTTTTTCCCTGCTGTTGAGGGCTACAAGCTTATTATGAAGTTCTTTATTATCATAATCCTGGTTGAGCTGGTGCACATACAGCAGGCTGATCTCTTCTTTTTCTGCGGCAACATCTTTAAGCTGGCCTTCAAGGCGCTGGTAATCTCCTTTGTATTGCGAACTGTTGATGATCGCCGTATTGTTCGGGTTAAAGTGCAGCGGCGCAGAGTGGAACTGGAAAAATACGAATACCATAACACCTATCAACAGAATGAAGAACTGCATAGGCACCTTCAAAAGGCCGTTCATGATAAGCCCCATCTGGCTTTCGCGAATGGACTTCCCTGAAAGGTAGCGCTGTACCTGCGACTGGTCGGTACCGAAGTAGGCCAGCATTAGGAAGAAACCGCCCGCAATACCGCTCCAAACAGTATAGCGCTCTTCGGGATCGAACGAAAAGTTGAGTATGTCCAGTTTATCATTAGCTCCGGCAATATGAAGCGCGTTTGTAAAACTGAGGTCCTCCGGCAGGTATTCAAGTATCATGTAAAAGGCAAATGCCATCCCGGTCATGATCACGAACATCTGCTGCTTATGCGTAACGTTCACAGCTTTTGTCCCGCCCGAAACGGTATAAATAATCACCAGTACACCAATAACCAGGTTCATCAGGTTCAGGTTCCAGCCCAGCAAAGATGACAGGATGATAGCCGGGGCATATATGGTAAGCCCGGTACCAAGCCCCCTTTGTATCAGGAAAATGACCGATGTAAGCGTCCTTGTCTTTACATCGAAGCGCTGCTCAAGGAATTCGTAAGCCGTGAATACTTTTAATTTATGGAAAATAGGGATGAAGGTAATGCAGATGACCACCATAGCCAATGGCAGCCCGAAATAGAACTGCACGAACCCCATTCCGTCATGGAAAGCCTGCCCCGGTGTGGAAAGGAAGGTAATGGCGCTGGCCTGTGTAGCCATAACCGACAGGCCAACCGTCCACCAAGGGGTTTGGTTGCTGCCTAGTATATATTCTTCGACATTCTTGCTGCCTTTTGTTTTTATTACCCCGTAGGCCACAATAAAGATCAGCGTTGCCGATAGGATGATCCAGTCGTATAACTGCATATCAGGAGAAAATTTGCATTAGGAAATAGAAAAGCAGTATGTAGATCACGTTGAGCAGCAGCACCAGCGAGTAGCTCTTTTTCCATGATGACGGATTATCTTTCATTTGCTATGTTCTATTTATTATGTTTTTAGTTGCGGCCGATAAGGCAATAGTCAATCAAAAATAATCAATTATTTCCCTATGCCAATAATATTCGCCATCAGCCTGTAAGCCCCCGAAACGCCTTCCGGCAATTCGCGGAAAAAGCTCAGCCCGGTATAAATATAGTAACCTTTGCCATACTTTGCTACAAGCAGCCCGCCTTTTTTAGCATCTTCGCCTTTATCATTGGACGAAAGCACCGGTACGAATTCAGGCGCCCACTGGTCAGGGTAGTACAATCCCTGTTCCTGCACCCAGCCCTTAAAGTCTTTCTCGGTGATCTTGTTGGGGTAGTTCAGTACCGGGTTCGATGGGGCAAGGAAGGTCATTTTAGCGTTTTCCTCAGTTACCCTGTCACGTGATAACCGTAGGGCATAGGGCGCCAGGTCTTTTATAACCAATTCTCCCGTTGTGTTATACTGTACTATCATGTTTCCGCCGTTCTTTACATAATCGAACAATATCTGCTGTTTGAAAGCCAGCGCGTCAAGCACATTGTAGGCACGTATTCCCATAACTACGGCATCAAAGCCCTTCAGCGTTTCTGCCGAGATCGCTTCCGGGGTAAGCAATGCCACTTCATAACCCATCTGCCTAAGGCTTTCGGGAACGTTATCGCCCGCACCCATGATGTAGGCTATTTTTTCGCCCCGTATCTTCAGGTCGGCTTTTGTGAATTTCGCTGTAGACGGCATCAACACCTGCTGCGACACAATGTGCGGGTAGTTGATCATGATCTGTTCCCTGTCGAAATCCCTGCCGTTTATAGTTGCAACACTTCTGCCTGTAACCTCGCTTGGTTCTGTAGGAGGTGTGACTTCAAAATCAACCACTGTTTCGCTTCCTTTTCGTGCAAGCTCAAAAGGTATCGATGCAGGGGTAACTTTCCATCCTTCTGGAAGCTCAAACCTCAGGCTGCCCTTGCAATTTTCGATACCCGCTTTTATGCGGATGCTGATGGTCTGCTTTTTATTATTGGTAAATAGTTGCACCTTGTTTAGTATCTTGGTGGTAACAGCAGGGATGATATCCAGCGGCTGGTACACTTCGCCCATTACAGGGTCATTCGATTTATAAACAATCTCCCTTTTAAAAGGGATAGTAGTTGTGCCAATACGCACATTAAAATCCACGAACTGCTCCCTGATAATATCCGGGATGCCTATCTTTTGCAGGTCATCCACACGGTACATACCTGATGTGCCTTTTTCGGTAAGCCAGTAGGGGGAAGTGAAATTACTGTTTTCTGCTATCTTAATATCGATGTCGCCTGCCTGGCCTACATTATTGTCAAGGGGTAATGCAACGTTTCCGGCGCTTGTTATAGATTCCAATGTCATCGGGATACTACTGCGGTTGATGGCTTCCCATTTTAACTTTAAGGTGCTTCCCGGTGTGATGGATTGCTGTTCTGCTACAGCCTCAAGGTACAATCCGCTGCAGGCTGCAATGATGTCCTTCACTTCCTCAAGCTTGATGCGCGACCAGTGCTTGTCGTCCAGCTTACTGATCATCACATACACATTCACAAGCGCCGGTACAGACGCCGAAGGGTTCCTGAAATCAAAATCCTTTAGTATGGCAGCCATGGCATCGCCCACAGGCTTACCACCCTGTACACGGCCCCATGTAGTGTCAATGCCTTCAAAAAGGTTCTGCCTGTTTTTCAGGTCGTCGCCTTTAATTAGCTCAAGGTACTCCATGTCATCACCACGCTGGCCGGTAGAGCCAAATCCCTGCGACCGGTGTTTGCTGCGGCTAAGTGCTGCGATTTCCTGGTTCGATTTTCCAAGCAATGGGAAATAAATGCCCGTCTGTAGGTTGACAAATTTAGATTTATCTGCTTTTTCAAAATTTTCCTTGCTGCCAAAAAACCACCATGATGTGTTGAACAGCAGACGCTTTGGCTGCCATGTTTTTACATACTCTAGTTGTTTCGGCTCATAGCTGGGGTCGGCTGCCAGGTTCCAGGCTTCCTGTGTGAGCATGGCCGAAGACGTGTGGTGCCCGTGTGTGGTGCCCGGCGAACGGTGGTCAAAACGGTTGATGATCACATCCGGCCGGAACTTGCGGATAACCCAAACCATATCCTGCAGCACTTTGGCCTTATCCCAAATTTCCAGTGTCTCATTCGGCATTTTAGAATACCCGAAATCATTCGCACGGCTAAAGAACTGTTCACCGCCATCTATTTTTCGCGCTTCGATAAGTTCCTGTGTACGGATCACGCCAAGTAGTTCGCGTAACTCAAGGCCTATGAGGTTCTGCCCGCCATCACCGCGTGTTAGTGAGAGGTAGCCGGTGCGCGCATGCTCTTTTGTCGCGAGGAAAGAAATGAGCCTTGTATTCTCGTCATCCGGGTGGGCTGCTATATATAAAGCGCTACCGAGAAAATTGAGTTTTTCAAGCTTGTTGTAAATCTCTGCCGACGACGGCTTTTGGGGCTGTGCGAAGCAAAGAGCGTAGGAAAACAATAACAGGTATATAAATGTTTTTTGCATTGTGTTTAATCGTAAAATTCTTTATCCTCTTGTTTTATCGGGACGATGCTCACTCCTTTTTGGAGCAGCAGGCTGTTAGGGTAGGTTATAAGTTCACCGGCACGGGTGCGGAGTATGGTGTGGAACGCCTTAATATCCTCGATCTGGGCTTCTATGGGGAAATCCTTGTCATGCACCCTTATCACATCGCCTATGCGAAATGGAAAAGTGAAGAACAGGATCATTCCCGAAGTTATATTGCTGAGTATGGACCATTGGGCAAAAAAGGCAACACCAATAACTGCGAACGTGGAAGAAAATACTACGTATAGGTCTTGCGAATTTACACCCCATATCGCAATTATCACTACTACGAACAATACCATCATAAAAATATCGATGTACTTCGTGATAAGGTTGGTACGGTGTTCCGAAAGGTGGGCTGTACGGGCATAGCGCTTTGTAAGCCGCTTTATTATCTGGCTCAGTGCAATAAATACTATTACAGTTATAACTGTGCGTAGTATTTCCGTATAATATTCATGATGCTGAAAATCTTTCATTTATGCAAAGTTACTCAAATGCCGGTATACTTTATCAACCGGCATTCCCACTACGTTGGCATACGACCCTTCTATTTTTGCAATAGCTACCAGCCCGATCCATTCCTGGATGCCATAAGAACCTGCTTTATCGAAAGGCTTGTAATTGTCGAGATAGTATTTTATTTCTTCGTCAGACAGTTGGTTGAATGTCACTTTGGTCGTCTCGTGGAATATGTCTTTCTTATCAGTATTTTTTATACATACCGATGTTATGACTTCATGCGTTTTGCCCGAAAGCGATTGCAGCATAGCAAAAGCATCGTCATAGTCCGTTGGCTTGCCCAATGCTTTGCCTTCCAGCCAAACAATTGTATCGCTGGTAATAAGTATCTCGTTATCCGAAAGCGATTCTTCAAGCCCTGCTGCTTTTAGCTCGGCAAGGTAATCGGTTATTTCGGCACCTTTAAGGGTATCAGGGTAAATTTCCTCAACGTCTTTAAGGCGCACTTCAAAATCTACATCCAACTCCCTGAGGAACTGCTGCCTGCGTGGCGAACCTGATGCCAGGACCACTTTATAGTTTTTTAATTTATCCCTGAGCATTGTATTTGATATTGAAGGTTATTACAGCCATCGATATAGCCGTGAAAAGCAGCACGAGCTTAAGCACGACTTCAAGATGCTTAAAATCTTTCTGCGTTTTGGCGCTCCACATTTTTATAATGAAATAGATCATCGGGCCGACGATAAACAAAAGGCCGTATCCCAATGCCCATAAAAGGTCGATAATATACGTGTTGCCATAGTAGGCAAGCATTGCCAAAGGTACGATCGTAAAGCCACATACGGCCTTTATGGTCCTGTCTTTACCCATCACTATAGGGAGCGTTGTTATACCGGAATTGTAGTCGCTGTCGGTATTGGCAAGGTCGTTTACAAAAGTAAGCAGCAGGCTCACCGTAAATGTAAATATGGCATAATCCAGCAATAGGGAAAACAGGGTAGCCAATATCGGCTGGTTATCCGGCGTAAGGATTGGGTAGAGGTTAAAGATACCAATGGCAACAACCGGCAATGCAATACTAAGCGCCACAATTATGTTGCTTATAAGCAGCGTTTGCTTAAGGCTGGTGGCATAAATATAGATGGTTGCTGCTGCAACTCCAAATATGCCTACAAACATAGGTTTGCCCACAAAATTCGCAATATAATATCCAAGGCCTACACCGATAAGGGTAAGCGCTATATAAAGGTTATATCCCTGTGCTTCCGTAAGGCCTGTATCCGGGCGGCCGATTCCCGCTACATTATTCATCAGAAATCCACCCGCAGCAATTAATACACAGGATAACGTCAAAATCGCATATTGCCATCCGTTAAGCGCAGGCATTATCGCTTGCTGCCGGTCAAGGAATCCAAAATAAAAAACAAGCATGGCAAAAGCAAGCAATAGCAGGTCAGGAAGGTTTATGAGTTTTAGTATCTTCATTCTAAGTCAATTCGTGGATTTTATTATTTGTCCGATGTCCGATGTCGGAAGTCCGAAGTCCGATGTTTGGAGCTCAAATTTTGTTATTTGGAATTTGTTATTTGGAATTTAATCATAGCGTGCATTAAAATGCTCCATCCATTTTCCCTGTACTTTCATTACCTGTTCAATTACATCGCGCACGCAGCCGGTACCGCCGTTCCTGTGCGAAATATACCTGCTGATCTCTTTGATCTCCGGTGCCGAGTCCTGCGGGCAGGTTGGCAATCCCACGAGCTGCATCACGTGGTAATCGGGTATGTCGTCACCCATATATAACACCTGCTCGGGCTTTATATTATAAATGTCTGTAAATTCATTAAAGGTTTCTACTTTATTTGGCACGCCGAGGTAAATATCGGTAATTCCAAGATTACGAAGGCGTATACGCACACCCTCGTTCAGCCCGCCGGAAATGATGCATACCGTGTAGCCGTTCTCTACAGCCGCTTTCAGGGCATAACCGTCGCGGATATTCATATTACGGAGCATTTCTCCGGTAGGTGTTACATGTATGGTGCCATCGGTAAGCACGCCGTCCACATCAAAAATAAATGTGGTGATGTTGTTCATTATTTCTTTATAGCTTTCAGCCATTGGTATTCTGTATCGATTGGGTTAGTACTTTATAAATTTCTTTCCTGTTGCCATCTTTCAGGAAATCAAGGTGTTTTTCTATTGTTTTCCCGTCATGCCTTATTGCCGGGCCCGTTTGCGCCTGTGCCGGGGAGAGCGTATTTACCTTATCGGCGGTTTCCATTATCAATTGGTTCAGGATGCTGAATGGTATATCGTTTTCCTCACAAATGCTGCTGCCAAGAGCGTACATGTGATTGGAAAAATTGCTCACAAAAACGGCCGCTACATGCAATGCCTTGCGTTGTTCCGAGCCAATTTTGTGAACCGTGTCAGATAAGGATTTTGCCAATTCTGCCAGAACAGCATAGTCTTTTTCATGTTCACTTTCCAGGCAGAGTGGGACCTTTTTAAAATCGACATCCTTATTTTTAGAGAATGTCTGTAATGGGTAAAATACACCACGTCGGTTTTTGCCGTCTAATTGTTCCAATGACACGCTGCCCGAAGTATGTACCACCAGCCTTCCTTCAAATGGTAACTGAGAAGAAACGTCAGCAATCGCATCATCTGATACTGCAATGATATACATATCGGCTTCGGCAACAGTATCTAATGAAGTTGTAATCTTCTCTTCAGGAAGCAGGTGTGCCAGCTTTTCAGGATGCCTTGCATACACCTGTACCAGCGTTGCCCTGCCTGATCTTACGAAGGCTTTGGCAAGGTGCTGCGCTACATTTCCCGAACCGATAATGACTACTCTTAACATGGTCGCTAAATTATGAAAAAACTTTCAGGTTATCAGAGTGAAGTTTTTAGCCACGAATTACACTAATTTTCACAAATTAAGCTACATGGATTACCTGATTAAAACCGGAACAAGCCAAGACTAATTTAATGAAGCTAAAAATTTGTGAAAATTAGTGTAATTCGTGGCTAAAAAAATAAAAGCGGCTTCGGCCGCTTTCTATTTATTCTTTAACCCATTTGTTATCTTTCAGGTCGATGTCCGGGATAAACCTCTGCGGGTCGATCTCTACGGATTTCAGTTTCTTGTCAGATTTTACAAGGTATTTCCATTCATTTTGGCGCATCCAGGCCTCTACAGGCAGGGTACGCATCTCAATGGTATCATCGTCATAGGTTATCTTGAAGACTACCGGCATTGGGAAATCACCCTTGTTCACGAATTTAATGATTGCCGATCCTGTATCCTGCGTAACGTCAAGAATGCCAAGGTCGATGTTGCCATTCTCTACGAACCATCCCCTCCAGAACCAGTTCAGGTTTTCGCCTGCAGCATTGTCCATCGCGTTGAAGAAGTCGGTAGGCTGCGGGTGCTTAAACGACCAGTTTTTGATATAGCTACGGAAAGCATAGTCAAAACGGTCATGCCCAAGGATGTACTCACGAAGCATGATAAGCCCGGTAGCAGGCTTGTAATAAGCGGTATAACCCAGGTTCATGTTCTTGGCAATGTCCGGGTAGGTGGAAATACTTTCCCTGCTTTTCCATTTAAACCAGTGTACCCTGTTCTGCGCTTTGGCAATATCAGTAGGGTATTCGCCATTATTAAAGGCAAGCGTGCTGTAGTAATTGATAAAGGTGTTGAACCCTTCGTCCATCCATGCGTAACGGCGCTCGTTAGAGCCCACGATCATAGGGAACCAGTTATGGCCAAATTCATGGTCGGTCACGTCCCATAGGCTGGCGCCTGTAGCTCCCGCTTCACAGAACGAAAGCCCCGGATATTCCATACCGCCTGCATTAGATGCAACGTTCACGGCGTTAGGGTAAGGGAATTCAAACCACATTTTTGAGTAATGCTCTATAGCGGCTTTGGTATATTCGGTAGAGCGGCCCCATGCATTGGTGCCTTTTACCTCGGTATTATAAGCAGATTGCGCCATACCTTTTCTTCCGCTCGGGAAGTTGATGCGAGCCGCATCCCACACAAAAGCTTTTGAGGTTGCAAACGCCACGTCGCGTGTATTGGTCATTTTAAAATGCCATGTTGCCTTGCCGCTTTGCATTGGCCTGGTAACGCTGGTGTTGCCCACTTCTTCGGGAGTGATAAGGTAAACAGTTTTATCGCTTTGTTTTGCGTGTTCCCAGCGGGACTGCTGCTGTTTGGTAAGGACTTCTTTGGCATTTACCAATTCGCCCGAACCCACAACAATATGGTCATAAGGCACAGTGATCTTGTAATCGAAGTTGCCATATTCTACATAGAATTCGCCTGCACCAAGGTAAGGTTCTGTATTCCAGCCTACCACATCGTCATACACTGCTGCTCTTGGGTACCATTGCGCTAATGAGTAAATTGTACCTTTAGGAGTATTCAACTGGCCCATACGGTCCATACCCGCCTTCGGTATCTTGAACTCAAAGTTCATGGTAACGGTAGCCTTTGCTTTCGGTTTAAGCGGTTCGTTAAAGAAAACCTGCATCCTTGTGTCGGAAATAAGGTATTTATTCGATGCATCGCCTTTCGTTTTGGAGCTAAGGTTGGTTATGGTAAGCCCTCCATCCGTATCGCCCGAATAGCGGTTGCCGGCAAGGGGAGTGGTGAGCGTTCCGCGGGAATCCGGTGTAAAGCGGTTCTGCTCTACGTACATCCATATATAATCAAGGCTTTGCGGGCTGTTGTTATGGTAGGTCATCGTCATTTTGCCCTTCAGGATGTTGGTTTTGTCATCCAGTTCGGCTTCAATAACATAGTCGGCATTGTTCTGCCAGTAATGGGGGCCCGGCACACCCGATGCTGCACGGTATTCGTTGCCCCTGCGGTACATGACATCGTCAAATTCCGACTGGTTGTTCTTTGTCACTGCTTCCTGTGCGAAGGAAGTTAATCCTGTAAGGCTTAGGAGCAACAGTAATTTAGGTATTCTCATTAAATCTCTAAAGTTTGTATTGGTTAGTAATCAGGTTAAACGTCAAATATACCTAACTTCTGATTAATAATAAAATTATATTTCAGGCCTTATTTTTATCCGTAAAGTAAGGCTTTAAACTGAAGTTTTAAGTATTTTTGCACCAATTTACATTCAACTTTCCACACTCATGGATAAAATAATTTCGTTCTTTTTCTCAACACGTTTAATGGCTGTGCTTTTCCTTGTTTTTGCGGCGGCAATGGGAATTGGTACTTTTATCGAAGACGCCTACAATACCGAAACAGCCCGTGTTTTTATTTATAATGCAAAATGGTTCGAGGCCATCATGCTGCTTTTTGTAATCAACTTTTTCGGTAACATAAAGCGTTACCAGCTTCACAAAAAAGAAAAATGGGCCACACTGCTTTTGCACCTTTCGTTTATCCTTATCATAACCGGTGCGTTCGTAACGCGATACATCAGCTTTGAAGGCATGATGCCGATACGCGAGAATGAGACCGAAAGCCGCTTTTATTCTGATAAAGCTTATCTTACGGTACTTATTGATGGCGAGTACAACGGCCAGATGAGCCGCAAGAGGCTGGAAAAACCGATGCTGTTCTCCTCAAAAGAAGTGCCTTTCCTGGCTTCTAATTATTTCAATATCTCAGATGAATTTGACAAAACCCCTGTTGAGATAGAATACAAGGATTTTGTACTTGGCGCGAAAGACACTATCGTACAGGATAAAAACGGCAAGCTTTACCTTAAGCTTGTAGAGCAGGGTTCGGGTACCCGCCACGACCATTTCCTGAAAGAAGGCGAGGTACAGAGCATCCATAATATATTGTTTGCATTCAACAAACCTACCAAGGGCGCTATCAATATCAACAAAGAAGGCGAAACCTTTACCATCAACACGCCGTTTGAAGGGAACTTTATGCGTATGAAAGACCGTATGCAGGGCAATGTTGCCAAAGATACCACGCAGCCATTGATGTTCCGCTCACTATACAACCTTTCGGGCACGGTATTCGTAATTCCCGACCAGCCTATCACGGGGAAAATGGTTTACAAGTCCAATAAAGATTATAAAACAAAAGAACAGTCGGCGTTGACGGTAGTCGTAAAAGCGGATGGCAAAGAAAAGGAAGTCACACTCCTTGGGGGCAAAGGCCAGATAGGTGAGCCGCAAATGTTTAAGCTGGGCAATCTTGACTTTACCGTAACTTACGGAAGCAGGCAGTACGACCTTCCGTTTGCCATTAAGCTGAACGATTTTATCGCCGAGAAATATCCGGGTACCGAGAAAAGCTATGCTTCTTTTGAAAGTAAAGTTACTGTGATAGATAAGGAAAAAAACAATACGTTTGATACCCGCATTTTTATGAACAATGTATTGGATTACAGGGGTTACCGCTTTTTTCAGGCGAGTTTTGATGGGGATGAGAAAGGCACGAAGTTATCGGTAAACCACGACTTTTGGGGTACATGGATATCGTATGTCGGCTACTTCCTGCTGTACATCGGGCTGATGGCGATACTGTTCGATAAGAATACCCGTTTTGGCGACCTGAAAAAGAAACTGGATAAAATACAGACCAAAAAAGCATCATTAACAGCAGTACTTTTATTGTTTATCGGACTTAACGGCTATTCGCAAAACCATGCGCATGAAAAGCCAACCGAAAAGCAAATCGACTCCATCCTTCAGAAATACAAAGTAAGCGAGGAGCACGCTGCAAAATTCGGCCGCCTCATCATACAGGATTTTGGCGGAAGGATGAAGCCTGCCAATACATTCTCTTCAGAACTTTTGCGCAAAGTGAGCAAGAGCGATACGTACAAAGACATGAACGCCGACCAGGTATTCCTGTCAATGGCGCTGATGGACAGGCTATGGTATGAAGTGCCGATCATACAGCTAAAGCGCGGTAACGACAGCATCAGGAAAATAGCAGGGCTGGATAAAGAAGCGAAATTTGCTGCGATGTCCGACTTTTTTGACAACCAGGGCAATTATAAGCTGGAGAAGATACTCGATGGCGCTTACAAAGAGAAGGAGCCAAACCAGTTCCAAAAGGATTTTATCGACCTTGATAAGCGCATCAACCTTCTTAACTGGGCAATATCGGGACAGATATTGAAAGTGCTTCCGGTGCCGGGCGATAAAGATAATAAATGGCTATCCTACCCTGAAGCTGCCGTTAAGGATGGCATCGGGCTCGATACGATACGTAATGTAGTACCGGCTTACTTCCAATCGTTAGGTGAGGCAGTAGTGACCAAAGATTACAAACTGGCAGACAGCCTGTTGGAAGGCCTTAAAAAGTACCAGCACAAATATGGGGCATCCATTATGCCTAGCGATGACAAGGTCGAGGCGGAAATATTATACAATAAATTTGACATCTTTAAAAAGCTGTTCTCTTGGTACATGTATGCAGGCCTGCTGATGTTCCTGTTTGTTATCATTAAGATATTTAACCCTGCAAAATGGGTTAAGGCAGGCGCCAATATTTCGCATGTCATAATAGGGGTTTTATTCCTCCTGCATACCCTGGGCCTTATTGCAAGGTGGTACATATCAGGCCACGCACCGTGGAGTAATGCTTACGAATCGGTTATTTATGTAGGATGGGCTACCATGTTCTTCGGTATGGCATTCGGGAGGAAATCACAGCTTACCGTTGCATCCACAGGGTTTGTAGTATCCGTGGTATTGATGGTGGCACACTGGAACTGGACCGATCCCGAAATAGCCAATCTTGTGCCGGTGCTTAATTCTTACTGGCTCATGATACACGTAGCGGTTATCGTGGGAAGCTACGGGCCGTTTACCCTCGGATGTGTGCTTGGGCTTGTGGCGCTGTTCCTGATGCTGTTCACTAACGAAAAGAACAAGCAGAAAATGGACCTTAACATCAAAGAGATCACCTACATCAATGAAATGGCGCTTACTGTAGGTTTAGTCATGCTGACTATAGGGAATTTCCTTGGCGGGCAATGGGCCAACGAAAGCTGGGGCCGCTACTGGGGCTGGGACCCTAAGGAGACCTGGGCACTGGTGAGCATCATGGTATATGCTTTTGTGATTCACATGCGTTTTGTACCGGCATTGCGCGGCAAATGGATATACAACTTTTTCAGCGTGCTTGCTTTTGCATCCATACTGATGACGTACTTCGGCGTGAACTTCTACCTCACCGGGCTGCATTCGTATGCAAGCGGGGAGCTGCGTACACCAACGTATTTCTTTTGGATGGCGCTGGCTGTAGTCGTGTTAGGTATTTTGGCAAATATCAAGTACAGGAAATATTTTAAGAGTTCTAATAACAAGTAATTTTTCGTAATTTTATATAAAATAACAACCATGAAAAATATTGTAATGCTGGCCTGCGGACTGATGCTTTTGTTCAGCTGCCAAAACCAGGCCCAGACAAAAACTACCGCGAAAGCGACTGAAAAAAACAAACCAATGGCAAAAGAAACCATATACCAGTTTAAAGTAAAAGACCTTTACGGCAAAGAATTTGACTTTGCATCCCTTAAAGGCAAAAAGGTACTTATTGTAAATACGGCTTCCAAATGCGGCCTTACACCACAATATAAAGACCTTGAAGCCCTGTACAAAGAATATAAGGATAAAGGTTTTGTGATCGTTGGCTTCCCGGCCAATAACTTTGCATCGCAGGAACCGGGTACCAGCAAAGAGATAGCCGAATTTTGTGAGTTGAACTACGGTGTTACTTTCCCAATGATGGACAAGATATCGGTTAAAGGCAGTGACATGGCGCCGATATACCATTTCCTTACCGAAAAGAGGAAGAACGGCCTGCAGGACAGCGAAGTAGAATGGAATTTTCAAAAGTACCTTATCAATGAGAAAGGTGAACTTGAAAAAGTAATAAAGCCGCAGACATTACCTACCGATCCGCAGGTTGTTGACTGGATCAAAGCCTGATAATGGCCCGGGACAATTTTCCGCACATACTTACTGCTTCATCAACGCTGCTGGGGTTGTGTTTTGTTGTTCTCACATCGCTTAAAATCTCGAATTCAAGCGAGGCTTCGCTTATCGATGAATTTACGGCAGGCGCTATTGTAATGTTTATGGTGAGCAGTATGCTTTCCTATCTTTCAATGCGAAGCGGCAGGTTTGCTCCAAAGCCACAATACGAGCGGATTGCAGATATTGTTTTTCTTGCCGGGCTTACGTTTCTTTTTGTAACCACAATGCTTATTGCATTTAACGTAATCAAATAAATGATTTACCCCAAAATACCTTTGGCACAAAGCATCATAGAAATATGCCTGGCCAAAGGAGTTAACAATATTGTTATTTCCCCGGGATCGCGCAATGCACCGCTAACCATAGGTTTTGCTAACAATCCCAATTTTACCTGCTACAGTATTGCCGATGAGCGGTGTGCTGCCTTTTTTGCAACCGGTATGGCACAGCAGCTGAAAAAACCGGTTGCTGTAGTGTGTACTTCTGGGTCGGCATTGCTGAATTATTACCCGGCAGTCGCCGAAGCGTTTTACAGCCAGATACCGCTGATCGTCATATCTGCCGACAGGCCGCATGATAAGATCGATATTGGCGACGGCCAGACTATCCGCCAGGAAAATGTATATGCCAACCATATACTGTACAATGCAAACCTGTTGGAAGACGCTTCCGCAGAAAACGACAACAAGATAAATCAGGCTATCAATATTTCCATAACCCAAAAAGGGCCGGTACACATTAATGCGCCATTTGAAGAGCCGTTGTATGAAACGATAACCGAACTTTCCATACAGGCGCCGGTATTCAGTACCATTGTCGAAGAACCTGAAGTTCAAGAAGATCTTACGCCCTACGTCACAAAATGGAATGCTGCCAAAAAGAAGCTCGTATTAGTTGGCGTGAATGATCCCGGTACTATTGACAAGGCCGTTATTGAGATATTGGCGAATGACCCATCGGTTGTAGTAATGACCGAAACGCCTGCTAACCTCCACCATAAAAATTTCCTTGGAAGCATCGATACGATCATTACACCTTTCACCCACGAAGACTTTGAAGCGTGGCGGCCGGATATACTGCTTACGTTTGGTGGTATGGTGGTCTCCAAGCGCGTGAAGGCCTGGCTGCGCAAATATAGTCCGCAGGAACACTGGCATATCGATGAACTAAGAGCGTATGATACGTTTGGCGCACTGACTAAGCATTTTACAACAGATGCCAATATCTTCCTGAAGAATTTCCTGCCACAAACTGAGCCTGTACAAAGTGACTACAATCAGGCAGCACAGGAACTTAAGGCCTACAGACAGGTGAAGCACGACGAATATTTATCTAAAATACCTTTCTCCGATTTTAAGGCTTTTGAAATAATATTGCCTGCATTGCCTCATAATTCAATGCTGCAGATCAGCAATAGCGCTTCCATACGCTATGCCCAGCTGTTTGAGATGCGGGACGACATCGAGGTTTTCTGCAATCGCGGTACCAGCGGAATCGACGGAAGTACATCGACAGCAGTAGGGGCGGCAGTGGGCAGCCAAAAAGAGACGGTATTGATAACTGGTGATATAAGCTTTTTATACGACAGCAATGCGTTGTGGAATAACTATATCCCGAAAGACTTCAAGATCATTATCATCAATAATGGCGGCGGTGGAATCTTCAGGATATTGCCGGGCCACTCAGAAAATGCAGTGTTTAATACCTATTTTGAAACTGCCCATAACCTTACGGCAGAACACCTTGCTAAGATGTATGGTTTCGGATATCAATCGGCTTCGAATGAGAATGATGTGAAAACTGCTTTATCATCGTTTATGGAAAGATCGGGTCAGCCGAAGATATTGGAGATATTTACACCTATGAGCGAAAATGATGCGGTGCTGTTACAGTATTTTAAGTCGTTGGCATAATTCATTATTCTATTTAAAACAAATAATCCGCTAATAGTACTTGTGACTTTTAGCGGATTATTTTTTTACGGACTCTGTAAAGGCCCTGAATTATTTCACTTTTACGTCATCTTTCAGCCTGATGTCTTCTGACGATGCGCCAACGATAATCTCAAATGCTCCAGGATCGTAGCCGAAAGCTTTCTTGTCAGCCTTGTAATACGAAAAGGCATCGGCATCAAGCGTTACCGTGATGGTCTTTGACTCGCCTTTTTTCAGGAACACTTTATTGAAGCCTTTAAGCTCCTTTAAAGGGCGGTATACCGGGCTCTCCTTTTGATGTACATATACCTGGCTGATCTCGGCGCCGTCATAACTGCCCGTATTCTTTATTTTGTAGGTAACGGTAACATTGGTCCCCTTACCCGAAACCTTTAAATCGGAATACTCAAACTTAGTATAGGAAAGTCCGTAACCAAATGGGAATTGAGGCTTTGTACGGCTGTTGTCATAAAAACGGTAACCTACATTAAGGCCTTCGCCATAGGTTACTCGTTTGTCGTTATCAGCATCATAATAGCTGTCGTAAGTCGGGTTGTCCTCCCAGCGCTTTTCAAAGCTCGCCGGCAGCTTGCCGCTTGGGTTTACAGTGCCGAAAAGCAGGTCGGCAATAGCAGTACCGCCTTCCTGTCCGGGATACCAGGCATGCAGCAGGCCTTTAGTTCCCGGTAGCCACTTTTGCATAGCCACATTTCCGCCTGCATAAAGCACAACAATGGTATTTGGGTTGGCTTTGGTCACGGCTTTTATCAGGTCTTCCTGGTAGGGAGGCAGCTCAAAAGAACGGTCGAAGCCTTCACCTTCACCCGACATATTGAAGCCCGCGCTCAGGATCACCACATCGGCGTTGGCAGCTGCTTTTTCAGCCGCGCTAAAGTCAATAACTTCGTTATAAACCGCAAAAGCGATCACCGCGCCTCCTGCATTTTCATAATATTCGAGGCGTACGTTGTATTCCTTACCGGCTTCAAGCGGCAGGTCAACCATTTTAAGGGTAGGCGCGTGGTCGGCCCACATATCGATCACCAGTTTTTCATCTACATACAGGCGGAAGCCGTCATCGCCGCGAACGCCAAATTTATACGTAGCCGATTTAGCCGGGCGTACAACACCTGTAAAGCGTATGGAGAAATTATCTTCCGGGATACCCATAACATCCGGTGCTCCCGGCCAGTCATGGTTCATGCTTTTATCAGTAAAGGTTGCCACCGGCCTGCCTTCGAGGTTCTTGTTTTTAAAATACTCTGCCTTAAGGCCGTGTGTTTTAGACCCTTTTTCAGAGAAGAAGGGAGAGGATGCAATGTAGTTTTCCATCTGTGGGATGCTGTTATCTACAAAGTTTACCGTTGCCCCGGGCACAGCGGCTTTGATGCCATCCAGCAGGCTGGTACTATGAAAAGGCTCTGTATACGAGCTCCCGCCGCCTGCAATGTACCCTTTGGAATTGGGCCCAATTACCGCGATGGTTTTCACCGATTTGGAAATTGGGAGGATGTTGCCTTCGTTCTTTAGCAGCACCATGCCACCACGCGCCAGGTCCAACGCTACTTTTTCGCTTTCAGGATTTGGTTTCAGGGGCTCCGTCATCGTGTATTTTGTATCATAAAACCCAAACCGAAAAATGATCCTGAGTATGCGGCGCACTTTATCGTCTATAACCTTCTGGTCAAGCGTCCCGTTCTGTAAAGCAGGAAGGAGATTTTTACGGTTCATGAACTCACCGCTTGGCATCTCGAGGTCGAGCCCGCCTTTTGCAGCGGCAACACCATCATAGGTCGCCACCCAGTCGGACATCAGGATACCGTCAAAACGCCAGTCGCCTTTTAAAATATCATTATTCAGGTGGCTGTTTTGCGTGGCATGCTCTCCGTTCACGAGATTGTAGCTGTTCATTACGGCGCCCACTTTTCCTTTGGTTACGGCTGCCTTAAATGCAGGAAGGTAAATTTCCTGCAGTGTGCGCTCATCCATATCGGAGCTCACGTTGTTGCGGTCCCATTCCTGGTTATTGGCAGCAAAGTGCTTCACGGTAGCCACTACGTTTTTGCTTTGCAGCCCTTTTATATAACTAACGGCCATTTCGCCCGCCAGGTAAGGGTCTTCGCCAAGGTACTCAAAGTTACGCCCGTTCATTGGCGCACGGTAAATGTTTACCCCCGGCGCAAGCAATATGTGCACGCCGCGCTCGCGGGAGTCATTGCCAAGCGCTTCACCCAAACGGAAACTCAGGTTGGCATCCCATGTTGCGGCTGTCAGTACAGAAGCAGGGTAGGCGGTGGTCTTGCCGTAATTGCGAGTACCGACTGGGCCGTCGGTCATTTTTATCTCAGGAAGCCCAAGACGTTCTATACCGCGGATATAAAAGCCATTATAGCCTCCTATGTAATCAATTTTTTCTTCAGTTGTCATTTGGGAAAGCAGGTCTTCAACACGCTTCTCAACCTGGGCTTTAGGATCTTTGTACACCTGGGCATTCGCCGAAAGGCTCGCAGCCATCGCTGCAAAAATAATGTAGTAACGCATAAAATAGATGTTTGTTGGTTGTATCAGGCAGGCATATGTTCACCTTTATTTCAATCAAATGTTTTTCAACAGGGCCTCATAATGCTTAAAAGCAGGACTATACACAGCATTGAATTTTTCTTTCTGTGCTGCATTCAGGATCTGGAAGCCATAATCGTCTGCAAATTTTACTTTAATATTGTTGGATGCTGTGTTTATTACCACAATGCGTAAAGGTAGCTTCAGGCTGTCTATATTCTGCCAGCCATGCAAAGTGGCATCCTCGTTTTTGCCGGAGTAGGCGATAATGCCATCCGCAACATTATCAATTATCCTGAAATTATGTCCGGCCAATACGTCTTTAATTTTTGAAAGGGAAGCAGTATCAAGTGGCCTTTGTATCTCAAACTCATAATTTGCCTTCCCGTCTTTTAATGCCTGTATATTGTTTTTTGATTTCTGAAGCTGCCTCCTGGACTTACCCCTTGCGATAAATATGAGTATTATTATCGCAATTACAATTACTACGATTATATAAATAAATATTGTCTTCATGGCTTTTAAATTTTTATGGAGTGTTTGATTGTGATGTGTTTATAAATTTGGGATTTCGCCGAAAGGAACGCAGCCGGTGCCGCAATAATGTGGTACTTCATAGAATGTATGTTTGTTTATTTGGAAGGGTAAAAATAAGGATTTTTTAAGGGATCGCAGGCCGTATATGTGTCAAAAAAATCCATCAAAAACCTTACAAATGGTTATCGTTGCTATCGAAACATATTCAGGATCAACCTGTATAGGCGTTTCATGCCTTTAAAATTTCTGACAAAAGAAATCATACTGCACCCCAAATTTTATACTTTTGGACATGCGAAGATATATTCTGTTAATTACCTTACTGGTGTTGCTTTCATGCAGCGATAAATCTGTTAGCGAGACAACTATTGTGGGCATCATCCCTTACAAAGGCATTAGTGATGAGAAGATTGCCATGTTGCGGGAAGCCATAACAGAATATTATGGCATCGAAACAAAATTATTGCCTGAAAAAGAATTACCCAAAGAGGCGTTCATCGCTATAAAGTCTCCCCGTTACAGAGCTGACAGCCTTATTGCCATACAGCAACGCAATATGCCCGAAGGTATGGATTATATATTGGGCCTGACAGAAAGTGATATATCCGTAACTAAAAAAGAAAAGGACGGAAGCATCAAAAAACCGGAATGGAAATATAACGACTTTGGCATTATGGGACTGGCGTACTGTCCCGGCAAAAGCTGTATCGTTTCCGGCTTTCGCTTAAAGCATAAGGATAAGGAAGTACATTTCGGGCGTTTCAGGAAAGTGGTTATACACGAACTCGGCCATAATTTTGGCCTGCCACATTGCCCTAACAAAAAATGCGTGATGACCGATGCGGTGGAAAAGATCGCGACTATCGATAATGCACGGCCTGAATTGTGTGAGGATTGTAAAAAGAAACTGGATATATAAAACCACAAAGGGCATTAAGTTTTTCGATTAGAATCACAGCGTTGTGACCCTTGTGAAAAAGACTTAGTGCCCTTTGTGGTAAAAAAATTAATATTTCCCGCTCAACAGCGCACCGCCCATAGGTACTTTTGTGTCAAGCCCCAATTTCTTAAGCATTTCATACGTAGTGCAAACTGCCGCCGAAGTTACGGGTATCCCAATCTCTTTTTCAATAGCATCTATAGCTTCCAGCGATGGCATCTGCACGCAGGCCGAAACCACCAATACGTCAGCACCTTCAAGGTTCAGCCGTTTATAAATATCCAAAAGGTTCATTGGGTCCTGTGCGGCAACTTCAAGATTATCCGCGATCTCAAGTGCTATCGAATCCACTACCTCAAATCCCTGGTGCTCGATATAATCTACAACAAGCTGTGTCAAAGGCTTCATATAAGGTGTAATCACAGCGACTTTTTTTGCACCAAGCACTTTCAACCCATTAATCAGCGCACCCGCACTGGTAACAATAGGAGTAGGGGAGTCGTTCTTTACGGTTTCCTCGTGCAGGTTCGTCTCTGATACGCAGTGGTAGCCGCGCCCCATACTCATAATGGCCACAAGACAGGCATACCCCATCACGTCAACACGCGCATCACTGAGTTCCTGTGCGCATTTAAGGCTTTGGGCATCCATGGCCTCAAGTTCCTCCTTGGTCACTTTCTTCATGCGCATACGGCTGGAGTGGAAGGTAAAGCGCTCCGGGGAAATTGTCTCGCGCGAACGCAGCAGTGCCGGTATCTCCGTTTCCATGGTTATGTTTGAGCTTGGCACAATCTGGCCTATACGATAAGTCTTTTTCATGTCTTAAAATTCCAATTTTAATAAATTCCAAGCTCCAAATCCCAAATAACAAACTCGGTCACCGTCCTGATGTTTGGAATTTGTTATTTGCTATTTGGTGCTTTTTAATAATTATTTTACTTCTTCCGAATCAACTATTGTGTTCCTTAACGTCCCAATCCCCTCTACAGTTGCTTCCACCACATCGCCCGGCCACATCCATTCCTGTGGGTTTCGGCCTGCGCCAACGCCTGCAGGGGTTCCGGTTGCAATGATATCACCTGCTTCCAGTGTGAATACTATGCTCAGGTCATGTATCAGTTCCTCAATATTAAAGAGCATGTATTTCGTATTCGAATTCTGCTTCTCTACGCCATTCACTTTTAGCGAAAGGTTTAGGTTGTGTGGGTCGGCTATCTCATCACGGGTAACAAGCATCGGACCCATTGGTGCAAAAGTATCCTGCCCTTTAGACACGATCCATTGCCCGGCACGGCGGCAGTCACGTGCACTAATGTCATTAATGACCGTATAGCCATACACGTAGTCCATAGCATTTTCCTTTTTGATGTTCTTACCATGTTTGCTAATTATTACTGCCAGTTCCACTTCCCAATCCAACTGCTGCGTAATCTTTTGGTTATGTATAATATCGGTGTCGGTACCTGTCACTGCCGTTGGCGGCTTCGAAAAGATAACCGGCTGTTGGGGCAACTCTTTAGAGGTATCCAGTGTCCTGGCCGACTCCGCTACGTGCTCGGTATAGTTCAGCCCAATGCCAAAGATATTCTTACGGGGCTTGGGTATTGGTGCCAGAAGCGTGGCATTCGCCAAAGGTATCGAGCAGTCCAGTAATTCTTCTTTTGTAGCCGTATTCATCAAATGGACGGCGTGATTGATGCCTTCAATGCCAAGGTCGATAAAGTCCAGCATATTATCCGGCAGGTGGCTGCTTTTTATTTCGCCAAGCTTGTGCGCATCAATAATCATATTTTCTTCCACAAATCCGAGGCTTGCCGGCGCATGGTTTATTCGGTAGGTAACTAATTTCATTTATTTTGGTTGTTTGTCTATTCCTGGTTATTCTATATTACGTTTCATGGTAGAGACGCAGTGCCTGCGTCTCGCGATTTGCATTATGTCAGACGCAGGCACTGCGTCTCTACAGTTATTTTCAGAAGGATATTTACGTTCCAACAGGCAACCCTGAACCCTGAACTCCAAACCCTAAACGGCCTGCTTTCCCTCCGGATGCGCCATTTCCTGATACAATCCCAACGATGTTATCACTGGCAGGTCATTAAACGAGAACAGGCACGCATCTTCCGTTTCACTCAGGTTTACATGCTCATGGTAGGCCCACGACGGTACGCAGAAAATATCCCGCTCCTTCCAGTCCAGGCGTTTTCCTGCAATGATAGAGTAGCCGTGGCCCTTCGCACATTGGTACACGAACGAGCCTGTATGCCTGTGTGCCAGCGTATGCTCACTTGGTCGTAGCAATTGTATCGAAGCCCCCATGGTCTGCATCACGTGGCCGCCTGTTTGCGGATTGGTATAATGCATAAGGATGCCATCATACGGCGAACCTTCATTCACCTTTGCAGCCTCCAAAAGCGCAGGATATACCTGCTTCCACGAATATTTAAAAAGGGGAGAGTAGGGCTTGTCCCAACCGTTATCCGCAGGCACGAGTCCCACGCCGCTATAGGTCAGGGGTGAATGATTTACCGGAGATGTCAATGGCTGCTTGCCGTCAAAAACCGCATAGTCATTGGCCTCTAAGGCGTTCACTAACGGAATATCCAGCCCGTCCTGCCAAATGCACGTTTTGCCTCCTTCTTCTACACCGTGCTCATGCCAAGTGCTATTGGGTGTAATCACAAAATCGTTGACTTCCAGCATTATCTTGTTACCGTCAACCACAGTATAGCCGCCTTCACCTTCCATGATAAAGCGCAGCGCCGAAGCCCTGTGCCGGTGCGCCGAAGTGCTTTCGCCAGGACGCGTTACCTGTATGCCTGTGTACAGCCAACCCACAGCAGCGCTCACATCGCGACGCTTGTCGTTCACAAGGTACACCACACGTCGGCCTGCCTGCTCGGGCGTAACCAGTTCCGATGATTTCAAAACCAGTTCCCGAAGCTGTTCATATTTCCATAGCATCGGCACCGAAGAGGTACGCGGCTCCCACGGCTCTATGTCATTGGCAACCGTCCAAAGCGCGCCCGCACCAAGGGTCTCCAGTTCTTTATAATAGGCCTCCAGTTCCGGGGTGTCCTGCACCCGTGCACGGCCTAAAACACTATCGTCATGTTTTGTTTCCATACTAAATCAATTAGTTGAAGTTGTTTTTTTATTTGAAGCGGAATGGCCAGTCTCTTATCAGCCATCCATGTTCCTGCCTTCCGCTGTATCCCCGCAGAAAAAGCGGGGGATGCCGCTTCAGTCAGGGCTATCGGCCATCCATTTTATTTTTGGCCGCTTTCATCGCCGTCCGTAAACGTAATATTCTTCCTCGGCGCGGTATTCACACGCAGGTCGAATATATCAAACCGGTTATAATGCCCCAGTATATCGTGCATCTGCTTGGGCTGTATGCATTTCGACAGGTCAATGTCCGCATATACGATTCCTTCCTCATCAATCAGCGGCTCACCAATCACAGCGCCGTTCGGCCCGATAACCCCGGAAAATGCACTGTTTTTGCGCGTCAGTAATTCCTCGGCATTTGGCACATCTTCCTTCATAATGTCGATAATCTCCTTTGTGATAGTAGAGCAGGAGACAATGGTAAAAAGCTTTCCTTCAAACGAATGCGCTGCCGCACGAATCTTTATTGCCTCTGCCATATTGTAATCTGGTGGGGCAACAGGCAATGAGATGTAGTTGGCAATATGTATCAGCTCTCCCTGTGTCAACAGTGTAAAGCGCGCCAGCGTGTTGGTGTTTTCGCCACAGGCCAATGTCCCGATGGGGCCTATTTCTGTATTATACACTTTCAATGACGACCCGTCGCCGCCCGTCCACGTCAGCTTTTCCGCCCAAGTTGGCACCAGCTTTCTGTGCTTTCCAACAAGGTTCCCATTATTGTCTATAATAAGGTTGGTGTTGTACAGTTCCCCAAAGCTCTGCCCGCGCTCATTCACACCGATCACTACATGGCAGTTGTGCTCTTTCGCCGCTTGGCATATCCTGTCTACTTCCGGTCCCGGAACCGTAATGGAATTTACATACAGTTTCTCGTACCACTTACTGCCCTGCACCGGTGTCATGATCCAGTTCCAGTACGGATATCCGGCTACGAACACCTCAGGGAACGCCACAAGTGATGCTCCATTTCCGGCAGCCTCAGCAATTATGGAAATGGCTTTATCCACCGTAGCATCTACATCCAGAAAAACAGGGGATGCCTGCACGGCTGCAGCCTTGAATTTTGGTAAGTCCAACATTTTAATTACGAATTATAAATTACGAATTACGGCCTGTCAGGTCCGTAAAAGTCTATTATCTCAAATCTATTATCTTTTTGTCTCGCTTAAAACCTCATATCCGGAATCAAATATTCCTCGAGCTTTGCCCGCATCTCTTCCGGGAACGGACTTGATTTTATCTCGTCGCGGCCTTCGCCGAATTCCACCCGTACAAGCGATACTTCTCCTTCAAGGCAAATTGAGCCATCTTCATGCTCAAACTTAAAGCCACAGGTCATTGAAGACGAGCCCAGTTTTTTTACCCAGAAGTATTTTGTTAATATATCACCCAACCGGGCAGCTTTCTTAAACTGTATCTTTAAATCCACTGTGGGAATTCCTCCCGTTTTATGGATATTTTTGAACGGCATGTTTAACGCCTCGCTGTAAAAATCCTCTACTATATTATTGAGCATCTCCAGAAATCGCGGGTAGAATACTATCCCCGCAAAATCTACGTGCTGGAAACGAACGGTCTCTTTTTTTATAAATGTTTTTTCCATCAGGCTTGTACTGTATTTTTCAATTTAAATCGTTGTATTTTTCCAGTCTCCGTTTTCGGCAGCGCATCCATATATCGAATTTCCCTTGGATATTTATACGGTGCTGCAATGTTCTTGAACCAGTCCTGTATTTGCTTCGTCAGCTCGTCCGAGGCTTTTTCTTTGTCTTTCAAAACCAAGTAGGCACATACCAGCATTCCGCGGTTCTCGTCCGGCAGGCCGACTACAGCGCACTCAATAATGTCATCGTGTGTAAGCAATACGCTTTCTACCTCGATGGCGGCGATGTTATACCCCGAAGAGATGATCATATCATCCCCGCGTGCCACGAACCAGAAATAGCCGTCCTCATCCTTACGGAAAATATCGCCGGTAATGTTCCAGCCGTTCTCTACATATTCTTTTTGCTTGTCAGGGCTGTTCAGGTACTTGCAACCGGTTATACCACGTACGGCTAACCTTCCGGGGGTGCCGTCTGTTATTTCGTTGCCTTTGTTATCTACGATCCTCGCTTCATAACCGCGTATGGGCAGCCCGGTTGCACCTTTGCGCATATTTTCCTCATTCGACGATATAAAGATATGGAGTATTTCGGTTGACCCGATGCCGTCGATAATCTTTAATCCCGTTGCTTCATACCATTCTTCCCAAACTTTTACGGGCAATGTCTCCCCGGCCGACACACATTTTCGCAGCGAAGAAATATCAAAGTCTTTTACTTTGGTAGTCAACACCCGCCATGCCGTTGGTGCAGTAAAGCAGATGGTTACCTTGTGTTCCGCAATAGCTTTTAGTAGCAGGTCGGGCGACGGTTTTTCTATCAAAAAAGTCGATGCTCCATAATAGAATGGGAATAGCACTAATCCACCCAAACCGAAGGTAAATCCAAGCGGCGGGCTTCCGGTAAAGATATCATCCGGTGTAGGCTGTAATGAATATTTAGGGAAAGCCTCGCAAATAAGCAATATGTCCTTATGATAGTGCGAGGTCATTTTTGGCTTGCCGGTCGTGCCGGAGGTAAAGCCTATAATCGATAATGAATCGGCTTTTGTAGGATGGTTTCCGAAGGTCTTCGGCTTGTTGCCCATCAGCGTTTCCAGTTTCGAAACATGCTGTCCCGAACCGTCAAACGTAACGATATGCTTCAGGAACGGAGAACTGACGGCGAGCATAGCCTCTTCTAATGTAAAATCACAAAACGCATGCGATATCTCAGCGCATTCCACCATTACGCTTAGTTCTTTTTCACGAAGCAACGGCATGGTAGCTACCACAATGCCGCCCGCTTTCAGTATCCCGAACCAGCAGGCCACATACATCGGGTTGTTCGCAGAGCGTATCATTACACGATTACCCGGTACAAAATCAAGGTTATCTTTAAGCACATGCGCTATCTGGTTGGCTTTTTCATAAAGTTCATGAAAGGTCCAGCTGCCCTCAAAAGTGCGTATGGCTATCCTGTCGCCATTGCCTTCGGCAATATGCCTGTCCAGCAATCGCTCCACGCAGTTCAGGTCTTCCGGGAACTCAAAATCCGGATGGTCAGTAAAGCATTCCGCCTGTAATGAAGGGTGGGGGAGATGGTCGTGTGCAAAATTATCTTCGTAATGTCTCATTGCTAAAATGTCGTCTTTATCATGATTCCGAAATTATGCGATACAATGTCACTTCGGACGCAAATGGAACCATAAACAATGTAAATGCCACATTTCGACTGCGCTCAATATGACATTTACATTGTTTATTTAGAATATTTACGTTCATGTATTACTTCTTATGTGTCAACGGTTTCAATGCTCTTTTCATACCTTCCACAGCTTTTCGCTCTCCGCCTTTATACGGATAAAAATGAGATGCAGCCGACATATATTGCTTCGGTATGCCTACTGAATCCAGGTCGTTCGCCTTGTACTGTTCATACGCCTGAGCGGTACGCACAAAATACGGGTCGAGCAGCAATGTTTTGCCTAATGCCACTAGGTCGGCGCGGCCATTTAACAGAATCGTATTGATCTGGTCAATGTCCTGGATGTAGCCCGCGGTGATCGTTGGAACGTGGACAGTATTACGCACCATATCGCTGAACGGTGTCTGCCACATCCTGCCTACTGCCGGTTTCTGGTAATCAACAGTCAATCCGGTTGAGACGTTAATAATATCTGCTCCGGCCTTTTTAAACGCTTCAGCAATTGCGAGCACATCGCCTTCATCAATACCGCCTTCTGCCCAATCGGATGCCGAAATACGTACGCTTATGGGTTTCTCGGGAGGGAATACCTCACGCATGGCTTTAAATACCCTTATTGGGAATTTAAGCCTGTTGGTTATGCTTCCGCCAAATTCATCTTGTCTTGTATTTGTCAGAGGCGAAAGGAACGATGCGAGCAAAAAGCCGTGATGCGCCTGTAGTTCTATCATATCGAAGCCCGCTTCATTCGCGTTCTTTGCCGCATTGGCAAACTCCTCCGTAATAATGTCCATATCTTCTGTGGTCATTTCATTCGGAACGGCCATCGCATCATTATAGGCTATGGGCGAAGCTGAAAGCAGTCCCCAGGTATCATCCAATGGTTCGTTATGCCCTTCCCAAGGAAATCTCACGGCCCCTTTTCGTCCGGAATGGCCAATCTGTACCGCTATTTTAGCAACGCTGTTTTTATGGATAAAACCAGTAACCCTTTTCCATGCAGCAACTTGTTCATCAGACCATATTCCCGGGCATCCCAAAGTTATCCTTCCGGTCGGTGAAATGGCAGTGGCTTCAGTTATTATGAGGCCTACACCACCTGTAGCCCTCGCACCGTAGTGCATCAGGTGCCAGTCGGAAACGAGTCCATCCGTTGCCGAGTATTGTTCCATCGGGCTCATCACGATGCGATTATCCAGCACCATAGAGCGTAAGGAGAATGGCGTAAATGCAGCAGGGGTATCGGGTTTGTTATCGGCTAAGTTCGCATTGAATTCAGCCAGTACTTTTTGTGTAAACGATTTGTCACGCAACCCAAGGTTTTCAAACGTGACCTTCTTGGAGCGCGTCATTACGCTAAAGGCAAATTGCATGAACGGGTGCTGAATGTGGCGGTCCATATCCTCAAACCATTGCAGCGACACATTGGCCGCATGCTGTATCATTTCCACGCGGTTGCGGCGCAGCTTCTCATAATTCTCAAAAACAGCAGGCACATTATCGCCGTGTTTTATGACCGAATCGGCCAGGGCAATAGCACACTCCATAGCCAGCTTGGTTCCCGACCCAATAGAATAGTGGGCCGTAGCCTTGGAATCACCCAGCAGCACTATATTGTCGTGGCTCCATTTTTTGTTGGTAATAACAGGAAACTGCCTCCAGTGCGAGCGGTTGGATATTAGCCCATGTCCCTCAAGCTCTTCTGCAAACAGCTCTTGAAGCTTATTGATCGTGTTTTCTTCATCTGTAACGCTGAACCCCGCTTTTTGCCAGGTTTCATCCGTGGTTTCAAATATCCAGGTGCTCATGCCTTCCTCATATTGGTAGGTGTGGGCTACGAAAGTGCCATAAGGCGTTGTCCTGAAAAAATAAGTAAATGCATCCAGCGGTCGGGTAGAGCCCATCCACACGAAACGGTTGCTTTTCAGTTCGATATCGGTACCGAAATCGGAAACGAATTTCTCACGTATGCCGCTGTTGATACCATCTGCCGCCACAATGATGTCCGAGTCGGCAAATTGGGTCATATCATCTACATTAGCCTCAAAATGAAGGTTAACGCCTTCTTCCCGGCAGCGTTGCTGAAGCAGTTGCAGCAACGTTTTTCGGGAGCATCCGCAAAAGCCGTTACCGGTAATGCGCACCTTCTCACCATCGCGGGCTACATCAAGTTCGTCCCAGTAAGCGAATTTCGTGCGGATCAGGTCATACGACTGCGGGTCACGCGTAAGGAACTCGCTCAGTGTCTCATCAGAGAACACCACGCCAAAACCAAAGGAATCATCGGCACGGTTGCGTTCGTAAACATTTATGGTATAATCAGGCCTTGCTTTTTTAAGCAGGATGGAAAAATACAATCCGCCCGGGCCGCCGCCTATTACTGTTATTTTCATGGTTTTATAAAAGGTCTTTTAATGGAGAAAACCTCGCCAATTTTAGCATAATTTGAACCTTCGAGGCGGGCAATAGGCTTATAGGTTTCCCTGTTGATCTTAAAATCGTCCAACAGCACGCTTTCGTCCACATGGAACATTACGATACGGCCTATCATTATCGTTGCGCCGCCATCCTTATGGCTTTCAAGGCTGTAATGATGCACGAGCTCGCATTCGAAATGGATAGGGCTTTCGGCTACCCTTGGCGCTTTTACCAAAACAGAAGGTATTGCGGTCAATCCTGCATATTCAAACTCATTGCTATCAGGCGGCAAGTTTATGGAGGAGTTATTCATTGCTTCCACCAGTTCCTCTGTAGCCATATTTACCACGAACTGTTTTGTGGCTAATACATTGTTTAATGTGTCTTTATTGATATTCCCGCTGCGTACGGTAGAGAACATCACATGGGGCGGGTCTTCGCCTACAGCATTAAAAAACGAGAAGGGAGCGAGATTAGGGATGCCATCTTCGCTTATAGTGGATATCCATCCGATAGGGCGCGGAATTACAGACCCCGTAAGGATCTTATATATGTCTTTCTGGCTGGTGTGCGCCGGATCGATCTGCATGGCTGTGTTTGTTTAGTTCCCACAAATAAAAGAAAAATTATGAATTTATTTTTAATGATTTTTGTGATATATTCAGCAATTACAGGAAATTTTAATTATGGTGACAAAAAAGTACCAACTTTTATGGAAATTGTGTTTTTTAATTTGATAGCAGTCGAAGTATTATGATGTAATGACCAACTAAATGGTAAGTAAAACACAGCTGGCTTAAAATGAAAAAGACCCGTGGGTGGAAGCCCCTGGGTCTTTAATACTGCTAGTCCATAACATGACTTGTAGTAAGTTGCAAATATAATGTATACTTCTTTGGCAGCCTAATAAAAAGTAAGTGATGCAGAAATTTTTTTTGATATCATAGTTAGGGTGCTGATATACAATTGTTTTTTTAATGAAAACTAAAGTATATTAAATTGTTATGAAGTATTGATGAGTGGCAGTTTTTAAGGGGATTTGTGTCTAATCTTATAAGATTAAAACCGTAAAAAGCAGATTTTCAATTTTTTAATGACTACCTTTACAACATAGTAACCCGATTTACTGAAAGCTTCTTTTTTATCAATTTTCTTTAAGCACTAAAGAGACTTTTTAAGAACCAACTTTTCACAAAGTCATAAAGAAAGTCACTTATGTATTCGAAGAATGTTTTTTTATCCGATGACGATCTTGACGATGTTGAGTTTTTCCAGATCGCTCTTTCCGAAATATGCGGGCAATGCACGCTTACAGTTTCTTACGATGGCGCAGAACTCCTTGACCAGCTTGTTGTGTGTACCGATGACAGTAACCCCGATATTATTTTCCTTGATGTAAATATGCCTAAGGTTAACGGCCTCGAAGCCCTTGAGGCAATCAGGGAAACACCGCGTTTTCGGGAAGTGCCCGTAGTGGTGTATTCCACATCGTCAAGCGACCATTTTATCAGTGATGCCCACCGTCTTGGAGCCAATTACTACTTTGTAAAGCCATCGACCATTAACGCGCTGCGCGAGCAAATAAGCATGTTTTTGTCTTTCGACTGGAAAAAATATGTTTTCCCAACTGACAGGTCAAAATTTTTATTGGGAAGTAATGATGGCTTTACATCAAATCAATCTAGTATTCTCCGCTAACCGCTTGAATATCGAAATCAATTACGGATAATCTTAATTGCCCATGCAAAATAATTCCATATTCTTCGTGTTAGTTCATAGATTATAACAGTCACCAAAAAAGCAAACAGGATATCAATTGCCAATGCGGTATAGCTTGTATTTTCTACAGTCCCTGAGCATTTTCGGGAAATACCTGTTTATAAAATGTTATTGGAAAACCTTTAGTTAGGCTGCCATCCGTAGGAAGGCCGTTAATTTCGGATTGTTGGCAAATGATATAAAATACGCAGGCTGATAACAATAATAGAAGGATCGTTCTTTTTACATATACTTTTTTCATAAATGTTAATCAATCACGACAATCTCATATTTCTCTAGTAATCCTTTAAGGCCGGCCTGCGAAAATCGTGCTTTTTTGAGTTTGTTCCGTTCCGGATCTATTGAGAAATTGTAGCTGGTGGTGAAATCGGCTTTATTGGCGATGGCATCGATGAAAACACTTTTGTGCAGGTTGCAGTTGTCAAATTGCACCTCGGTGAGGTCGGTATTCATAAAGTCAACTGCAATAAGGCTGCAATCGGTAAAAGTGGTGCCTTTAATTTTAAGTGTGTAAAATTTGGCATAATCAAGTGTACAATCCCTGAATTCTATATCAAACAGCAGCGGGTCGACCATAGAAAAATTCACATTTTTAAAGTCACAGCGTGTAAATAGCGCTCCCCTGAAAGCAACATAATTGATTTTCGCCTCATTGAAACTGCAATCGGTAAAAGTGCAGTCGATAAAACCCACACCGGTAAAATTACAGTCGGCGAAGTCGCAATCGGTAAAGTTGCAGCGCTCAAAATCCTTGTACATGATCTCTTCGGGCTGGTAAACGGTGCCGTTTATTTCGCGGCCTACAATGTAATTTTCTGTCATGGGGTAAAAGTAAATATTATTGGAACGCGGATGACGCGGATTTTGGCAGATTGATACGGATTTTACATTTACCTTTAGATCGATGTACAAAACCAACTTCCCTTTAGCCCCGACAGTAGCGGCATCCTGCTGAGGTACGAAGCAGATAAAGCTGATGGCGGGACGCACGATGGCAAAAAGCGGTAGATGGCTGCTATAAATAGTTTTCAGTCGCAGTCACAGTTTTCAGCCCATTAAATAATAAGTTTGAGTGAGCGGGTTCTGGCTCCCCTCTCCTTGGGAGAGGGGTCGGGGGAGAGGACTTTTTCATACGCTTTTAAGTCTATAAATCTCACCTAAAATCCTTATTTTTGTGCCTATGAAAATGGATATCCACAAGTATATAAGCCAGTTGAATGAAGCCCAGCAGGCGCCGACATTGCAGAAGGATGGGCCGATGATCGTGATAGCAGGTGCGGGGTCGGGAAAGACACGTGTACTCACCATCCGCATTGCGTACCTTATGAGCCAGGGCGTTGATGCGTTCAACATACTCGCACTTACCTTCACCAACAAGGCAGCCAAGGAAATGAAGAAGCGTATCTCGGATATCGTAGGTGCATCCGAAGCGAAGAACCTTTGGATGGGGACATTCCACTCGATATTTGCAAAGATATTGCGCTTTGAGGCCGACAAGCTCGGTTTTCCCTCGAACTTTACCATATACGACACGCAGGACAGTGTGCGCCTAATCAGCGCCATCATCAAAGAGAAGCAGCTGGATAAGGATGTGTACAAACCCAAGCAGGTACTGGGGCGCATTTCATCCTATAAAAACAGCCTCATCACGGTAAAGGCCTATTTCAATAACCCTGAATTGCAGGAAGCCGACGCCATGTCTAAAAAGCCGCGCCTTGGGGAAATTTATGAAGAATATGTGAACCGCTGCTTTAAGTCGGGCGCAATGGACTTTGACGACCTTTTGCTGCGTACGAATGAGCTGCTAAGCCGTTTCCCTGATGTGCTGATGAAGTACCAGGACCGTTTCCGCTATATACTGGTGGATGAGTACCAGGATACCAACCATTCGCAGTACCTTATCGTAAGGGCGCTTTCGGACAGGTTCCAGAACATCTGCGTGGTCGGTGACGATGCGCAGAGTATCTATGCTTTCCGTGGAGCGAACATCAACAACATTCTGAACTTCCAGAAGGATTATGACAATGTGCAGATGTACCGACTGGAACAGAATTACCGTTCCAGCAAAAATATAGTCGAGGCAGCCAACGCCATTATCGACAAGAACAAGACCAAGCTGGACAAAGTGGTTTGGACAGCCAATGACGAAGGCCACAAGATAAAAGTGCACCGCAGCCTTACCGATGGTGAGGAAGGCCGTTTTGTGGCCAGCACCATTTTTGAGGAAAAAATGCGCAACCAACTGAAGAACGGCCAGTTTGCTATATTATACCGTACCAATGCCCAGTCGCGTGCGATGGAGGATGCCTTGCGCAAGCGCGATATCCCTTACCGCATTTATGGTGGGCTGTCGTTTTACCAAAGGAAAGAGATCAAGGACGTGCTGGCCTACCTGAGGCTCGTTATCAACCCGAAGGATGAGGAAGCGCTTATCCGCGTTATCAACTACCCGGCACGCGGTATTGGCGACAGCACCGTTGAAAAGCTTACTGTAGCTGCCAACCATTATAAGCGCTCGATATTTGAGGTGATGGAGAACATCGACAAGATCGACCTGAAGCTCAACGGCGGCACAAAGGCGAAACTACAGGATTTTGTCACGATGATAAAGAGTTTCCAGATCATCAATGAGAACCAGGATGCTTTTTACCTTGCCGAGCACGTTGCCAAAAAAACAGGGCTAATTCAGGAACTGAAGAAAGACGCTACACCCGAAGGCATAGCCCGTATAGAGAATATCGAAGAACTTTTGAACGGTATCCGCGACTTCATTGAAGGGCAGCGGGAAGTGGACGGAGCCCGGGGAGCGCTATCGGAATTTCTAGAGGACGTGGCTTTGGCTACCGACCTTGATAAAGATACCGGTGATGACGACCGTGTGGCGCTGATGACCATTCACCTTGCGAAAGGCCTTGAGTTCCCGTATGTGTTTATTGTAGGTATGGAAGAGGACCTGTTTCCAAGTGCTATGAGCATGAATACCCGCAGCGAACTGGAGGAGGAGCGGAGGCTGTTTTATGTAGCGCTTACCCGCGCTGAGCACCAGGCCTATCTGACCTATGCACAATCGCGTTACCGCTGGGGCAAACTGGTAGATAGCGAACCGTCACGATTTATAGAAGAGATAACCGATAATTTCCTGGAATACCTTACGCCGACAGAAAATAATTACCGCTATAAGCCGATGATCGATGCCGATATTTTTGGTGATGTAGACAAGTCAAAGCTAAGGCAGGTAAAACCGACCAACACGCCGCCACCGGCATGGGTTACATCCAACGACCCCAAGCCGGATATGAACGTACGCCGCCTTAAGCCACTTGAAGGCCGTGCACCGGTAAGCACTACGCCAATGCCCGACAGCAAGCTGGTTCCGGGCAATATCGTAATGCACGAACGTTTCGGGAAAGGCGAGGTGCTAAACCTCGAAGGTGTCGGTGCCGATAAAAAAGCCGAGATACGTTTTGAAGTAGGGGGGATAAAGAAGCTATTGTTACGGTTCGCGAAACTGGATATTATAAGTTAGTACTAAATAAAAACGGAAGCCATCAAGCTTCCGTTTTATTATTTCAGTGGCTTGAAACGCTCGCCGAGAATGATAGCATAGCCCTGATCGTAGGCTACTACCGCCTGCATCCTGTCGTAGCGCCCTTTTTTATCTCCTTTCCAGCCGCTCTCCCCGTTATCGCCATACAGCACGATCAGGATAACCATGTAGTTGCCGTTTACGCCTGTAGTTTTCTCGATATTCCCTTTGGCATCGGTTTGTACCCAAAACTCAGTAGGATAGGCAGGCACGTCATGGGGTTGGAATTTACCCTGGCCTTCACGCTTCACATCAACAATTGGCGCTTTTGTTTTTTCGTACTGATAGAATCCAAGCAATTCGTCGGGAATGGCTTTCGTTCCGTAAAACGTAGCTCCGTCGATAACAAATTGTTTTACATCTTTAGTCTGGGCCGGTGCGCTGATTGTTGCAACAGTAAAAAGCAACAATGCAGCTAAAGCTTTGAAAGTTTTCATGGTGTTTGATTTACATATAGCGCCAAATCTAATTGTAAATCATGTGGAATGCAATACCTATAAATGGGTAATTTATTCCCCTACAAAAGCTATTGCCTCAACTTCCAGCAGAAAATCGGGATTGCCCATTCCGGCCACAAACAATGCCGTTATAATTGGAGGATTTTCGTTGCTTCCTAAATATTTTTGGGAGGCCTCAAAACCTTTCCGCACGTCTTGTCCCTGTGTGATATAAATATTCATTTTGATGACATCCTTAAAGGTTGCCCCGGCCGCGGCCAGCGCTTTTTCAATGTTGAGCATTACCTGCTCGGTCTGCGCGGCGATATCGCCTTTGCCTATTATTTCACCTTTTTCGTTAACGGAGTTCTGGCCGCCAATATATATCGTTTTCCCATTTCCGGAAGTGGTTACTACCTGCGAGAAGGCAGGGCTTTTCATCATAGTGTCAGGATTTAAAAATTGTACAGGCATAGCGAATTATTTTAATAACACCTAATTTACCGAACAATAGCCCAATGGCGATGATGTTTATATTCTCTTTAACATTACAATTCATACAGTTTAGCTAACTTTAAGCCGCAAACCTGAAACAAACGACTATGGCCCAGTTCATAAAGATATACCCCGAAAATCCTAACGAGAAAGAGATAGCCAAAGTGGTTAAGATATTGCGTGACGGTGGGATCATTATTTATCCGACCGATACCGTTTATGGCCTTGGCTGCGATATTACCAACAGCAAGGCGCTGGAACGCATAGCCAAGATAAAAGGCATTAAGCTGGAAAAGGCCAATTTCTCATTCATATGCAGCGACCTGAGCAACCTTTCGGACTATGTAAAGCAGATCGATACCGCCACCTTCAAGATACTGAAGCGCTCATTGCCGGGGCCTTATACTTTTATCCTTCCGGGCAACAATAACCTTCCTAAAGAGTTCAAGAAAAAGAATACGGTAGGTATCCGTGTGCCTGATAATAATATTGCGCTTGAGATCGTGCGCCAACTAGGCAACCCTGTTATTTCAACTTCCATACGCGATGAGGATGAGGTATTGGAATACTCCACCGATCCTGAGCTCATCTTCGAGAAATGGCAAAACCTGGTAGATGCTGTTATCGATGGAGGCTATGGTGATAATGTAGCTTCAACGATTATCGACCTTTCCGGTGCAGAGCCGGTTGTGGTAAGGGAAGGAAAAGGAGATCCTGACATTTTTTAAAACAAGGGTGACTATTCCCCATTTGTTGTAGGGGGCGTGTAACCATCCTCTTCAGTCCACGGTGTATCAGCCTTTATTTTGATTTTTATATACCGGTAGTTGTACTTTTTAATATCCCTGGCATTATCAGACCTGTAGCTTTCGGCAGTAATGGATGGCACCACTGCGGTATAAAAGCAATTATCGCTACCCCAAAATCCTTTCCCCATTGGAGACCAGTTACCAAATTCCTTATAGGTGCCGTGTGAGCCTTTTTCCTTCCATTTATAAGCGTGTATTATTGTAGGCGAATCGCTGTATAACTGACCCATATCCATCACATAGTCGAGATTTGCAGAAAATACGGGTGCATTGCTAAAGGTTGCTATTTCCTCACCTGTAGTTTTATCAATCAGGAAATAAGTGTATTCCTCACAGGCTTCGCAGACATAGAGCAGGAGGTAAGCATGGAGCGCTTTGTATTCGCCTGCATATATATAAGTATTGGGCATACCTCCATCGCCTTTGCCATCCCTGAATTCTTTTCCTGCAATGGTAATTGTGCTGTCCTTTTTCGTAATAGCATTATTTATTTCAAAATACTCTACTGAAGTTTTTTTCATTTTATTGAATTCCTTTTCAGTAATCAGGTTAACTTCAACATCGGGATAATCATCCGGATTGAAAAGATAATCGGATGTAAACTCTCCGGCTTCACCACAATTCTCTCCGGAAATATAATTTTCCGTGCCATATTGCTTTTCACGAAAGGGTGCATTCAAGTCGGCATTATCCAGTGGGATGTCCAATTCGGTACCTACAGCTTTTTTTTGTATGTAAAACAGGGTTTCCCTTTGCGCGTCATCAGCGACAAGAAACAGGCTGTCGGCCTCATCCAAAATATACACTTTGCTTTTTTCACGATAGCAAAATCTGGCATCCTGCCTATCCATTCCAAATGCCTTCGTACCATTTTGCGGAATTACATAGCCTTCACGCAGGATCTTCTTCCCCATTATTTGAAATTTTGGTGCTTGTGGAGTATATGATGCTCCTGGCGATGAGCAGGCGGCAAAGAACAATACAAGTAAAGCAAAGGGTATAGTTTTCATGTAATCGGTTAACGGTTTTTATATCAGATTTTACTTGTACTGGCTACTCAAAACCTGTGCCTTTATTTCGGTAGAAGATTGACAATTATGTAACAGCTTTAAGATCAAATGATAATTAGCGTATACTCTATTTTTAAAGGCGTAAAGTTAACACAATAATAATGATCAGTACATGTATAAGTCCGTATTAGTCATGAGATTGCGTCCTGTAAACCAATAACGATAAATGGGACTGTTCGACAAAAAAGAAAAAAGCCTTAAGCAGGAATTTACTAAAAAAAATGTACGCCTTAATAAAGAAGCCGTAAAAGAAATTGAAGAGCTCTACGACGATCTTAAATCAGGGTATGAAGGGATTGAAGCTGTAGTTGCTGAGTTCAAAAAACTCTCGGTCGAACTGGAACAAAGGCTGCAGGATGGCGACCGCGAAAAAATGCAGGACCTGTCTAAAAAAGTAGTAAAGATAGACAAGCTGGTGAGGGATGCGGTACGTGATGTGCGCGATGTGCTTAGGAACCAGAAGAAGCGGGTTAAGGAAGCTGCCGGCGAAATATAAAAAATCCCCATTGCGTTGCTGCAATGGGGATTTCTTTTTTGGAAAGAAAAAAACTATTGTTGCCTGTTTACGTAAACCCATCCGGTCCTGCTTTGTCCCGGGCGCTCAATTACATAAAAGTAGGTTCCGGTAGGCAGCTCATCGCCGTTATCGGTTTGTCCGTACCATTGGTTCGTATAGTCGTTCTTACTATATACTTCTTCGCCATACCTGTTAAAGATAGAAAGCTTTTTCGCACCCATACCGGAGATATCAAAGTTGTCATTCTTGTTATCCGCATTTGGCGAAATACCCCTCGGTATGTCACAGAAAGTACCATCTACAGTGAAAGTATAGTCTGTGGAACAGCCACCCGGTGTGGTAACTGTCAGCGTAAAGTCGATAGGGTAGAGCTCAGGGGTAATAGAATTGCTGTCGGCATATTCTGTAGCATCAAACTTAGTGCCGGTGCCTACCTGTGCGCCATTAGCATCTGTCCATACAAATGTAGCAGTGCTTTCGTCAGCTCCTGTCACCGAAGCGTTCAGCATGTAGCTGTTTTCAAAGCCGCCGCCTTCACAACCCTGGCTGCCTGTAATCGCGATATTGTTCACAGGAGCATTAAGGGTTACCGTAGCGTCCGGCGATTTACAGCCGCCATCGCTCATAACACTTATTGTATAGTTACCCGGATCAAGGCCTGCAAATGTTGTAGCCGACTGGTAATTGGTACCGTCAATGCTATAGCTGTATTGCGATCCCAGCGGGCCTGCTATAGTTATAGCTCCCATTCCTGTAGCACAGTCCGGCTGCGTAAGTGTGGTAGTAGCTGCAACCGGTGTTTCAGGTATTGCATTAACGGTCACTGTAGCAGTAGAGGTACATCCGCTGATGTTTTTAACAGTGATAGTATAATCGCCGGGAGCAAGGTTGATGAAACCGGTTCCGCTCTGGAAATTGGTACCATCTATGCTGTAGCTGAATCCTGAACCTGTTGGCCCAGTTACATCAATCCTTCCTACATTATTGAAACAGGTAGGTTGGGTAACATCGGTTGTAGCTACAGCAGGTATCGGTGAGCTGTCGATATTAATGAACCCTGTAGTCGAAGTACAACCTCCCGCATTCATTACTGTTACGATATAAGCGCCTCCTGCAAGTCCTGCAAATGTAGTACTGCTTTGGAAGTTAGTACCATCAATACTATAGGTGAACCCTGTACCTGTTGGTGTGTTTACAACGATTGTTCCCGTAGGTACTGCACAGGTTGGCTGCGTAGGTGTAGTTGTTGCAACTGCAGGCACAGTAGGGACAGGGTTGATCGTAATCGTTGCTACCGACTGGCATCCTGCATTATCAGTTGTTAGGGTATACGTGCCGGGAGCAAGGTTAGCAAATGTAGTTGTAGCCTGGAAGTTAACCCCGTCAATACTATAGGTAAATCCGGCTCCTGTTGGTGCAGTAACCTCGATAGTTCCTGTAGTTATACCTGTACAGTTAGGCTGTGTTACCATTGTTGTTGCCACTGCCGGTGCGCCCGGTGCTGCATTAATGGTTACGGCTGATGATACAGAAGTACATCCGCCTGAAGTTTGCGTTGTGATCGTGTAGCTCCCGGGTGCAAGGTTAGCGAATGTCGTTGATGTCTGGAAGTTCGTTCCGTCAATGCTGTAGCTAAATCCTGCTCCTGTTGGAGAATCAACAACGATAGTTCCTGTCGGCATACTACATGTAGGCTGCGTAACTGTAGTTGCTGCAGCAGCAATTCCTGTAGGGACAGCATCGATAGTAACCGAAGCTGTAGAAGTACATCCGTCTGTATTTTGTGTTGTAACAGTATAGTTGCCCGGTGCAAGTCCTGCAAATGTTGTTGAAGACTGGAAGGTAGTGCCATCTATACTATAAGTAAATGCGCCTGTTGGAGCAGTAACCTCAATTGTTCCTGTAGGCGTTGTACACGTTGGTTGTGTCAGCGTTGTAGTAGCAACTGCAGGTCCTGCCGGAACCGCATTGATCGTTACTGAAGCTGTAGAAGTACATCCGCCTGCGTTTTGTGTAGTAACAGTATAGGTACCAGGGGCAAGGTTAGCGAATGTAGTTGTATTCTGGAAGTTTGTACCGTCGATGCTGTAAGTAAACGCACCAAGAGGAGCAGTAACTTCAATTGTTCCTGTAGGTGTGGCACAGGTTGGCTGTGTCAGTGTTGTTACAGCAGCAGACGGTGCACCCGGTACAGTATTAATTGTTATAGTCGCTGTAGCAGATGTACATCCTGCGCCGTTTTTAGTAGTAACAGTATAGTTACCCGGAGCAACGTTAGCAAACACAGGAGAAGCCTGGAAGGTTGTACCGTCTATACTGTAGGTAAGGTCGCCTCCTGTTGGGAATGTTACTTCAATGCTTCCGCTTGTTGTACAGTCAGGCTGTGTTACTGTGGTTGTAGCCACAGCGGGAGCTGTAGGAGCAGCATTTATGGTTATAGCTGCCGTAACCGAAGTACATCCTCCGGTAGCCTGCGTTGTTATAGTGTAAGTACCTGGTGCAAGGTTAGAGAATGTATTGGAAGACTGGAAAGTCGTGCCATCAATACTATAGGTAAATCCTGCCGGTGTGTCCACAACGATGCTTCCTGTGGCAGTGGTACAAGTTGGCTGAGTCACTGTAGTTGTAGCTACACCGGGTACAACAGGCACTGCATTTATAGTTATTGTAGGTGTAACTGAGTTACATCCTGCGCTGTTTTGCGTGGTAACAGTATAATTGCCGGGAGCAAGGTTGGCAAATACAGGTGATGCCTGGAATGTCGTGCCATCAATGCTATAGGTATATTCCCCTGCCGGAGTTGTTGGGTTTGTAACAGTTATGGTTCCGGTAGCAGTAGTACAAGTTGGCTGTGCTACTGTTGTGGTTGCCACAGCCGGTGAAGTTGGCGCTGGGTTAATGGTGATTGTTGCCGTTACTGATGTACATCCTAATGCAGTCATGCTCGTGATCGTGTAGTTGCCCGGTGTAAGCCCACTGAACACGCCTCCTGACTGGAAAGTACTTCCGTCAAGGCTATAGGTAAGTGTAGGATCTGCAGAAGTGTCAACCGTTATAGTACCGGTAGCTGTGGTACATGTAGGCTGTGTTACTATAAATGTAGCAACTGCCGGTGCAAGCGGTGCAGGGACAATTGTAAACGGCACTAAGGAAACACAGTTAGCCGATGATTTGATTGTAAGTGTATAACTTCCGGGAGCGATACCGTTGAAGGCAAGCCCGGGCTGGAAGTTCACGCCGTCTATACTATAGGTAAGGCCGTCTCCTACTGATGGCATGATAAGCAGCCCGCCTGTAGGAATGGCACAGGTAGGTGCTACAGGTATAACCACCGCAAGAGGCAGCGGAGAAACTGTTAGCTGCACTGCGTTACTTATAAGTGTACATCCGGCTGAGGTAGCTACACAGTAGAACTGCGCACCGTTAAATTCAAGCGGAGTGTCAATCACTGTAAGCTGTACGGTATTCGCGCCTAAAAAATTGTCGCCATCGGTTATATTTACCCAGTTACCTGAGGCATTAAGCATTTTCCACTGGTAAGTAAATGTAGATGCGGCGCTTAGGGTAACGGTATATTGCACGTTGTCGCCTTCGCATACCGCAGCGCTCAGTGGCTGTGCCGAAATATGGTCAGATGAAGAAGAAGTTATATTGTGTATGCCCAGATTAGAGCAGTCCTCGGTGTCAGAAATTGCCCAGTCGGCAGCATTATATGTTGCGCTTGGTACTTGTGCATTAGCATTCCTTATCATTGAAAAGCCAACGTTTGACGGAGTGTTAACAACATCGATGACTACAGTGTTTTTTACAAGCTCAAGTTTATCGCTATCGTTAAATCCGCTTGGCAGTAAATTGATCGGTGTACCTGTAAGTCCGCAAACCGAAGTAGCGGTGCGCACTATGTTTATACCTCCAGGTGCAAGCATGCCCGTAAGGTTTAGTGTAAAAGTAGCAGGGCCGTTTATTGTTCCGTGGCGTACAATGCTGTATAACGAAAGGTCTATAGTAGCATTGGTGCCATTATATAATTCTATGGCACCGCCTTCACCCGCTTCGGCATCATATATTTCAGAAATGAAAAGATCGTTAGGGCCAACAAATGCGGGGCAGTTTGATGATATCATGGTAAAGGTACCGGATGTGCCTGTACATGCATTTGTAGTTACCGTTACTGCACCTGTTGGAGCGCCATCTGCAACTATGGCTTTAATTTGTGTATCTGTTACTACGGTAAAGCCTGACGCTTCAACACCGCCGAATTTAACTGATGTTGTACCGGCGCTAAAGCCGCTCCCTGTTATTGTTACAAGAGTATTCGACGGACCCGATGCCGGCGAGAATGAAGAGATAACCGGTGCTGTACAGCCGGCATTCACGTTCCCGTTGAGCGTAAAGTCGTCCAGCCTGAAAGTTCCGCTGCCCGTTGCGCCGCTTAATGACAGCATAACCGTTACATTACCCGTAAGGCCATTCACAGGATTGGCTACTGTAGTAGTAGGTATTGCTGCGCCTGTAGTAGGTACGTTACCGTTTCCTACGTTGACACCGTTTATAGTCATTGTCCAGTTTTGGGCGCCGGTATTGCTGCGCCTCCTCCAAAAGCTGAAGGATGTGATATCGAGCGTTTTTCCCGCGGCAACGTTAAATGTCAGGGTAATGGTAGGCGATCCGCCACTGTCATTAAGAGCGATTGCCTCTCCTGTTGCGCCTCCAAGGTTTGTCCATGCGCCGGTGCTGTTTGACCATGACGAACCCGAAAGGTCTGGGTTTAATGTAGTAGGCGCTACAGTGTAGGGATGCGTGGTAATATTGGTTGTACCAAAATTGTGCATGTAAACCTGCGCGTAGCTTCCGGGCTTGATCACAAATAAGAATGTGAGTAGTAAAATAAGCCTGAAATGGGTAATTTTTCTTTCCATAATTGTTTCTTTTAGCAAAGGGATTCTGTACAAAATTAATTACTTAACAAGCCAACTGTTTCGTCATTAAGTAACATTTATTAAAAGATTAACCTGCATTTAAGAGTTATCGTTGCGCTCGTTATTATGCAGGCATAAAAAAAATAGCCCGTAAAAGTAGGCTATTTTTTATTAAAATTGCGGCAACAATCCGATAATTATAACATAACATTCGGGTTTTGTTATATAAGTTGCTCATATTGAGAGCGGATCAATCAAGGCTCAAAGGTGTCAGATAAAAAAAACCAACCAGGTATTGCAATCTGCCGCTTAATTTTTTATGAATTTCACTGACTGCAAGCCTTCAGCTTTTATAAAATATGTGCCCACCGGAAGTTGTTGCACCGCGATAGGGGAATTTACACCGGTTTCAAAGGCGGTTACTGTTTGTCCCAGCATATTTATAATGTTGCCCTGTACTTTTCCGTCAATCCCCGAAAGGTAGATATTATCCTTCGCAGGATTTGGATACACTATAACTTTTTCCTTTGCGTCGAAATCACCGGTGCCCGTAGTGGTATTGCTTATTTTAGCAAGGTAAGGATAGGTATCAAAAGGGCCTGCTTCGTGTTCAAGCGTATCAAAAAACGCTGTATTATTGGCCATTCCCGCAATATATATGTTGCCATTGGCGTCCGCGGAAATACCATCTGCACGGTTATATCCGTTCCCCCCTGTAGTCTTTGCCATGAGTACAACACCATCAGGGCTGTATTTCAGCACAAGCGCCTGGTTGCCCATAAGCGGTGTTTCGGTAGCTATGCCATTGCCCCAGTTAATATTTCCTCCAGTCTGCCCGGTAAAATAGATATTACCGTCGTTATCCAGCCGGAGAAAATTCCTGTTGCCCGGTATTGCTTTGCCTTCTCCCGGAACTTCACGCACCCATTCATAATCCCCTGCTGCATTGAGCCTGGCTAAAAAGAAATCTTCAAAACCATTGCCATCAGGGCCTTCGGCAGCGATACCTTCAAAAGCATAAGGCCCGAAAAGATCAGAGCTGTAATATATTTCATAAGGTGTGCGTGCTACTACCTGCGCAGAAGTGCACGTAATATTTTCAGTGTATTGCATCCATTGGTATACGCCCTGCGGTGAATATTTTACCACATAAGTATTGTACGCAAACGGGGAGGGCATTTGGACACCGGCAAAAGTCGCCATATTGTCGGCGCAGGCACCGGCTGCATAAATGTTGCCATCGCTGTCAACACTTACTGATGTTACCCTGTTCACGTGCTGCTGTACGATACTCTGCACCTTCGTGCCATCCGGAGAATATTTATCGATATACGATGTACCGTAATTGTCGTAGCCAATGTAAATATTATCCTGCGCATCAATATGCAGCGCCCTTAATTCGCTGGTCCATGTAAATTCTTCTTCCGAGATAATCAGCTTGTGCCAGAGCAGGTTACCTTGCGCGTTGAATTTTGCCAGGACAAAATGGTCGCCCTGCTCCACCGTGCTTATAGTGAGGCCATCAATGGTAATCGTCCCGACATACCCAAGCTCCATAATTATATTTCCCTGCGAATCGGCTGCCAGGTTATGGTTGCAGGCTTTACCACCGATTTCTTTTGAGAAAAGCAGCTGGCCGTTACTGTCATATTTATTATAATAAAGGTTGCCCATTAGGTCGTTATAAGCATAGGGCTGGCTTTTAAATCCTGTAAAATATACATTGCCGGATGGGTCATTGGCTACAGAATAGCCTACCATGCCGGGGTTCAGGTCTAATTCGATCGCCGGGGTTTCCAGCCATTGGAATGTTTGCGACTGGGCCGCCATAGTGGTAAGGAGCAATGCGGAGTAAAATATCTTTTTCATGATGATTTTTTTACCAAAAATAGGAATGGTATACAACCTGCCATGATAAAAAAATTATTTTCTGAATATCACTTAGAATTTGTGATATCCAATTGAGAATTCGGAATATAGTTTTGTGAGTAAAATTTTATGGAATCGTTATTTACAAATTGTGCCAATTTATAATGGCCTTTACTTTTTAAATAAGATTCCCTACAATCTTACAGGTTTGAGGTGATAATTGTTTTTTGGCCTTTATTAAATATGCATTAAATGAATTAACAACTCTTTAACATTACTTTTTATACTTTTGGAAGTAGGCCGCAATGTTACGGCCTGTTTTTTTGTTGCGCTTCCCTTTACAATTTAAACACTTGTAGGCAAAGGCTTTACAGTTTTACCATAGCCGTGCCCTAATAAAATATGATACTAATCGTTGATGACATAAGGGCAAATATTGTCGCTTTGCAAAAGATACTGGAACTCCATAAACTTCCGGCCGATACTGCAGAGTCTGGTGAAGAGGCATTGCGAAAAATCCTGAAAACGGATTACTCCCTTATAATAATGGACGTACAGATGCCCGGTATGGATGGCTTTGAGGTGGTAGAAATCCTTGCGGGAAGCAACCGGACCAAAGACATACCTGTGATATTCCTTTCGGCCGTGAACAAGCAGAAGAAATTCATATCGAGAGGCTATGAAACGGGGGGCGTAGATTATGTTACAAAACCGGTAGACCCCGACCTGCTAATCCTCAAAGTAAAAACTTTCCTGAAGCTGTACGAACAAAAGAAAGAGCTCAGGGATATCCGTGATTTGTTATTTAAGGAAATCGAGATACGTAAGGAGGCCCAGGAAAACCTTGAAGTAAAAGTAGCGGAGCGCACGAAAGAGCTGGTATCTAAAAATGAGGAACTGGAAATGCGCAACCACGAGTTGCAGCAGTTTTCATGGGTCGTATCACATGACCTTAAAGAACCCATTCGCAAAATAGAGCTCTTCATCAAGATCATTAAAGAAAAATATCTGAAGGAAGACGCCACGGCATTTGATTATGTAAACCGTACGATAAAATCGGCAGCAAGGATGTCGGCCCTTATTACCGACCTGCTTGATTATTCAAGACTATCTTCCAATGTTGCCTCAGTTAAAACAGACCTTAATCTGGTTATCAGCGAGGTGGTGTCTGACTTTGATTATATGATCGAAATGAAGGAAGCTATAGTCAAAGTTGGCGACATGCCTGCTATACATTGCGTAGGCAGCCAAATGCGCCAGGTGTTCCAGAACCTGGTGAGCAATTCGCTGAAATTCTCTAAAAAGGATGTGCCGCCTGTAATTGAAATAGATGCCGAACTGGTGCTGGAGAAAGAATTTGATAGCCCGGCATCGGCCGACGGGCAGTTTTGCAGGATTACCGTAAAAGATAACGGTATCGGGTTTGACGAAAGGTTCCTGGATAAAATATTCATTATTTTCCAAAGCCTCAACGATCGAAGCGTTTATGAAGGAACAGGCATAGGGCTGGCTATCGCAAAAAAAATAGTAGAAAAACATAATGGCATTATTACCGCAAAAAGCGAGCTACATAAAGGCTCCTGCTTTATCATGGTGCTGCCGGTATAAAAATAATAACACGTTATCACAATAGTATGCAGGGTAAATTTAGGAGGAATTTATTAATAAGCTCGGGTATTTCGATGCTGATACTTGTAGTCAGCTCGACTGCTTCGTTCCTGAGTATCAGGAACCTTTTGGACAGTACACAATGGGTAAACCATACGCAGGATGTTATTTACAACCTTAACGAGTGCACATCGGTAATGGTAGATGCGCAGGCAGGAATGCGGGGCTACCTTGTTACAGGCAACGACAGCATGCTGGACCAGTACCGGACTGCCGAAGAACGTGCGGACGGGTATCTGGAAAAGCTTGCTTTACTTACAACAGACAACGAAGCGCAACAGGAAAGCCTGAAAGAGCTCGAACCCGTGATTAATGAGCTTTTCAGTTACATGAAGGTGAGGATATTTGAAAAGGAAAGGGGCCAGCAAACCCTTAGCACCGACCTTGATACCGGTAAAAGGCTTATGGCGAACATACGCAAAATTACCAAGCGCATGGAAAATCGCGAGCAGGAATTGCTGAAAGAACGGACCTCTACATCAGAGAAATATGGAATGTACAGCCAGGTACTGATAATTGTGGCAGCATTGCTCGCACTTTGCATAAGCATGGTATTTTTTGTAAGGATACTTAGGGATTATAACCAAAGGCTGGAGCTACAGCTGCAGCTTGAAAAAAGTGACAGGGAGACTGCCGAAAGGATAAGGGTAATAAGCGGCGTGGCAGCGGAGATATCGTCAGGAAACTATACCATAAGGGTAGACGATACGGAAAGCGATGCATTGGGCAGTGTGGGCGGATCGCTGAACAATATGGCAAAAGCGCTTGACAAATCGTTCAAAACGCTGTCGGATAAGGAATGGCTGCAATCGGGTATTGCAGACCTGAATAAAGTAATGATAGGGGAAAAGAGTCCCGAGCAACTCATAAAAGATGTCATAGAATATATTGCAGCTTATACCAACAGCAGTGCCGGCATAATCTACCTTCCGGAAGGGGAAACCCTTTATCCCGCAGGAGGCTACAGCTACATACCGGGCAGGGACAGGCAACGGATAAAACTTGGCGAAGGCTTGCTGGGCCAGGCGGCTGCTACAGGAAAACTACTTGAAATGAAAGGCCTCTCATCCGAAAATATAAGCATCTCTTATGCACTTGGGGAAGTGAAGCCTGCGCATATTGTAGCGTTCCCATTGATAGATGACAAGCTTACTGGTGTTGCAGAGCTGGTATCCGTAAGGGAATATTCAGCACGCGAACTGGAATTTTTGACTTCCGCGGCCCACAATATCGCAATTGCCATAACAACAGCACAGAGCAGGAAACGCGTTCAGGAGCTACTTGAAGAGACCGAGGCACAATCTGAAGAGCTGAGAGTGCAGCACAGTGAGCTGGAAAGCATGAATGCCGAACTGGAAACACAGACCGAAAAGCTTCAGGCATCCGAAGAAGAGCTCCGCGTACAGCAGGAAGAACTACAGCAGACCAACGAAGAGCTGGCCGAACGCAGCGTATTGCTGGAAGAGCGCAATATGGAAATCCAGAAAAAATCGGAAGACCTGGAGCTGACAACACGCTACAAATCGGAGTTTTTGGCAAATATGTCACATGAGCTAAGGACACCGCTCAACTCTATATTGTTATTAAGCCGGCTGCTGTCGGAAAATAATGATAAGAACATGAACGATGAGCAGGTAGAGTTTGCCAAGGTGATACAGAGCTCCGGTACCGGATTGCTGGGGCTTATCGATGAGATACTGGACCTTTCGAAAATAGAGGCGGGTAAAATGGACCTGGAATTCATGGACATCGCTACCCAGGAGGTAACCGGTAACCTGAAAGACCTCTTTACCGAAGTAGCAAAACAAAAAGGCATTGAGTTTAAGATAGTGGATTCCGAAGCGCCGTTGGTAATAAAAACCGACAAAATGAGGCTGGAGCAGATATTGAAAAATCTTATTTCGAATGCCATCAAATTTACATCAAAAGGGTCGGTTACCCTTGAGATCAAAAAACAGGATAACAACGATAAAGTAGTTTGCTTTACTGTTAAAGATACCGGAATAGGCATACCACCCGAAAAACAGCCGCTTATTTTTGAGGCATTCCAGCAGGCAGACGGCTCCACCAAACGCAAGTATGGCGGCACAGGGCTTGGGCTATCGATCAGCAGGGAGCTTGCCAAATTGCTTAAGGGAGAAATTGCACTGAAAAGCGCTGTAAACGAAGGCAGCGAGTTTACATTGAGTATTCCTGTAATAGGCGCATCGCAAATTCAGGCTGGCGGCGTAAGCGAAAATTCAATTAAAGATACCGAAGAAGCCGGAGAAGGCGAGGCTGAAAAAGAGAAAGCCGCAGAACTGGAGCTGAAGACCAAATTTATCAGCCCAGTGATTCCCGAAGATGTACCGGATGACAGGGATGACATCGGTCAAAATAACAAGGTAATACTCATCGTGGAAGATGATGTGAATTTTGCAAAATCGCTGTTGGAATTTACCCGCAAGCGCGGTTATAAAGGCGTAATATCTGTTCGTGGCGACCAGGCGCTGAACATGGCGATAATTTACAGGCCGGTAGGGGTGCTGCTCGACATACAGCTGCCGATAAAAAGCGGCTGGGAAGTAATGGAAGACCTCAAGGGCAATTCGCAGACAAGGCACATACCCGTACATATCATGTCGTCGCACAAAATGAAGCAGGAAAGCCTGCTCAAAGGCGCTGTGAACTTTCTAGACAAGCCCGTGGCTTTCGAGCAAATGCCGGAAATCTTCAAAAGGATAGAGCATATCATCAACCGGGAGTCGCAGAAAGTGCTCATTATAGAGGATAACCCCAAACATGCCAAGGCGCTCGCTTATTTCCTGGAGACGTTCAATATCAATTCGGAAATAAAAAGCGAGATCGTGGATGGGGTGGATACGCTTAAGAACACTCCTGTGGAATGCGTGATACTGGATATGGGTATACCCGACAGGCAGGCTTATGAAATACTGGAGAACATCAAAAAGAACCCAGGGCTTGAAAACCTTCCGGTGATCGTGTTTACGGGTAAGAGCCTTTCGCTGAAAGAAGAGCTTAAGATCAAGAAGTATGCTGATTCTATCGTTGTAAAGACGGCCCATTCCTACCAAAGGATGCTGGATGAGGTGTCGTTGTTCCTTCATTTGGTAGAAGAAAATAAAAAGACCGAGGGAACGGCAGGCCATAAAAAGCTGAATTTACTGAACAATATCCTTAGCGATAAGACCGTGCTTGTGGTTGACGACGATGTTCGCAACATCTATTCGCTTACCAAAGCGCTGGAAGCAGTTAAGATGAAAGTAATAACTGCCATTGATGGTAAGGAAGCGCTTAAAATGCTTGAGCGCCACCCGGAAACAGATGTTGTACTGCTTGATATGATGATGCCGAATATGGACGGTTATGAGACTGCAGCCCGCATAAGAGAAAACAGAAGCCTGAAAAATCTGCCGGTAATAGCGGTTACGGCAAAAGCAATGACCGGCGACAGGGAAAAATGTATAAATGCCGGCGCTTCGGATTATATAACCAAGCCGGTAGATGTTGACCAGTTAATGTCGCTTCTACGGGTGTGGTTGTATGATAAACAATAAAAATGTATGAAGAGAATCCTGATAATAGATGACGACGCAAGGAATATTTTTGCCCTGAGCGCTACATTACGCTCAAAATCGTTCGATTGCGTGTCCTGTAACAGCGCCCCTGATGCCCTGAAACTTCTGGAAGGCAATACCCCGGTAGATGCGATACTAATAGATATGATGATGCCAGATATGGACGGTTATGAAGCTATACCTTTAATTAAGGACATACCGCACAGGCAGGGCACGCCCGTTATATCGGTTACCGCACAGGCCATGGTGGGAGACAGGGAGAAGTGCCTTCGGGCAGGCGCTGATGATTATATTTCGAAACCGATTGATGTTGATAAATTGCTGCGGGTTTTAAGCACTATATAAAGCATTATGGTAAATGACAGGGAGTTAGAGGTGCTGATCAATGAGATCTACGAATACTATGGCTATGACTTTAGCGGGTATTCGCTTGCCTCGTTCAAAAGGCGTATTGACAGGCTTTACAATCTGGACAAGTTTGGGAATTTTGCCGAGTTCTTGTCTAAAGTCCGCACTGATACTGCTTATTTTAAACGGATGGTGGAGGAAATTACCGTAAATGTTACAGAGATGTTCCGCGACCCGCTGTTTTATAAAGTACTGCGCACAGAACTAATACCTGTACTGGCTACGAAGCCGTTTATACGGATATGGCATGCCGGATGCTCTACGGGTGAGGAAGTCTATTCGATGGCGATCATGCTCAAAGAAGCCGGGGTGCTGCATAAATCATTGCTCTATGCTACCGACCTGAACCCTACAGTGCTCGATACTGCCAAAATAGGGGTTTTCAATTTGCGAATGATGAAGCAGTATTCCGAAAACTACATAGCATCGGGCGGCAAAAAAGACTTTTCCGACTATTATACGGCACAATACGGCCTGGCGAAGTTCGGTGGAGACCTTACGGAGAAAATGGTGTTCTCGCAGCATAATCTGGTGTCAGATAGGTCGTTCAATGAATTCGACCTGATAATGTGCCGCAATGTGATGATCTATTTTGATAAGGACTTGCAGGACAGGGCACTTGCCTTATTTGACGAAAGCCTTTCAAAGCTGGGATACCTGGCGCTTGGTACCAAGGAAACCATCAAATTCTCCGACCTGAAAAAAAACTACGAACAGGTAGACAAAGAAAAGATATGGAAGAAGATAAAATAATTTCAGGATGCAGGGTTCTCATCATCGGTGGTTCGGCCGGTAGCCTTGACGCACTACTGAAAATACTGCCTCATCTTACTGCAATCCCTTCTTTTTCGCTGGTTATTGTATTGCACCGCAGGAGCGGGGAGGACACTACGCTCGAAGAGCTTATCGCCGTGAAAACTTCCATACCCGTAACCGAAGTAGAGGACAAGATACCATTATTACCGGGATGTATCTATATAGCGCCTTCAGACTATCACCTGCTTTTCGAAAATAACGGGACACTATCGCTGGATATTTCCGAAAAAATAAATTACAGCAGGCCGAGCATTGACGTTGCATTTGAATCGGCTGCCGATATTTACGGCCCAAAGCTAACTGCTATACTGCTTTCCGGCGCCAATGCCGACGGTACACAAGGGCTTATTGCCGTAAAGAATGCTGGCGGTACCATCGTCGTACAAGACCCCGAAACCGCAGAAATGCCCTTTATGCCCCGCAATGCAATTGAAAATATGACGCCCGATCATATTTTAAACGTGGAAGAAATGATAGGGTTTATAGGAGGAGGGATTGGTTTGTGAAACTGTTTACTAATATAAAAATGAAAACAATATTAAGTCTATTGCTATTTGCGCAAGTTGCAGTTTCATGCGCGCAATCGAAGAAAGAAAATCCAATTACACACGCTGACAAGACGGCAAATACATTTCCTTTACAAACAGGTCCGTTAAATGACTTTGAAGGTGTTTTTACAGATGCTCAAAAGAAAGATTTAAGTGAACGATTAGACAATTTTAAGGAGACTACCGATAAGGAAATATTTGTTGTTTCAGTAGAGACGTATTTTCCAAAAGATGATTTTCAGGAATTCACGGTAAACCTGGCAAATGATTGGAAAAAAAACGGTGCAAACAATACTGTCTTTATTGTCTTTAGTAAAGAAAATAGAAAGATTGCACTATCTATATACCCGGGTACCACAAATTTAAAGGACAAAGATGCGCAGGATGTAATTTCAGAAATAGTAATTCCGGAGTTTAAAAAAGGAAATTATTACGAGGCCATAAAACAAGGTATTACTGCGTTAATTTCCAAGTGGAAATAATCATTGCATAGTTTTAAACAAAGATATATTTAAGGGCTATATAAATAGTTTGTGATATAATGCATATTTAGTAATAACCATAGTACTTGTTACGACTTTTGTTATTTCCTAAATAAAAAAACCTTTAAATAATTGATATTTAAAGGTTTAAAATTTCAGCGGAGAAAGAGGGATTCGAACCCCCGGACCTGTTACAGTCAACAGTTTTCAAGACTGCCGCAATCGACCACTCTGCCATTTCTCCAGTATGTCGCAAATCATTTCCTCATTGCGGTTGCAAATATAATAACCTTTTCCGGTTTTCCAAACACATTTGCAGTAAAAAACACAATTTATTTAGCTCGGCTTTTTAAGCATTTCATTGCGTGAATATTAAGAAAAGTAAAATAATTAAAATTCTACATATTCGGTGATCTCAAGGCCGTAACCGATCATTCCAACACGCTTTGTCTGGCCCGAGTTGGTCAGCAGGCGGATCTTGCAGATATCAATGTCATGCAATATCTGTGCACCGATGCCAAAATCCCTTTCGTCCATTTTTATCTGGGGGCTTTGCAAAGGCCCTGCGGCTGCAATTCTTTCAGCTCCTTGATCCTCGTGAGCAGCTCGGAAGGGGAGATCTCTTGGTTGATGAACAAAATAGCGCCTCTGCCTTCTTCATTGATGCGTCTGAACATATTGTCGAGCTTCCTGTCGGCATCATTGGTAAGCGTGCCCAGGATGTCGTTATTCACCTGCGTAGAGTTTATTCTTGTCAGTACCGGTTCTCCTATATTCCAGCTGCCTTTTGTAAGGGCGATATGTACCTGCTTGTTCGTGGTTTGAACGTAAGCCCTCAGCCTGAAGGTACCAAAACGGGTTTCCATCTCGAAATCTTCTTTCTTCTGGATAAGGCTGTCGTGCTGCATCCTGTAGGCTACCAGGTCTTCTATCGAAACCAGCTTCAGGTCGAATCTCTTAGCTACCTCATACAGTTCAGGAAGCCGTGCCATGCTGCCGTCCTCATTCATGATTTCACAAATAACGCCTGCAGGCTTAAAGCCTGCCAGCCTTGCGAAATCTATCGCGGCTTCGGTATGGCCTGTACGCCTTAATACACCACCTTCTTTGGCTATCAGTGGGAATATATGCCCGGGCCTTGCAAGGTCTGCCGGTTTTAGGTTCGGGTCCATCAGCGCCTCTACAGTCTTTGCCCTGTCATGTGCCGAGATACCTGTAGTAACACCATTCCCCAGAAGGTCTACTGAAACGGTGAATGCGGTTTGCATAGAATCGGTATTTCGGGTTACCATTACATGGAGGTCGAGTTCTTTACAGCGTTTTTCGGTTAGGGGAGTGCATATAAGGCCCCGGCCATGGGTAGCCATAAAGTTGATCATCTCGGGGGTGACTTTATCAGCAGCGGCAAGAAAATCGCCTTCATTTTCCCTGTCTTCATCATCCACCACAATAATTACTTTGCCTTGGCGGATATCTTCAATAGCTTCTTCTATGGTATTGAGCTGTATGCGTTCTTCAACTTGCATGTTAAGCATCTTTTGGTTTTATTTTGAATACTTTATTGAATACTTTTTGCAGCGGCACTATCAATGGATCCCAGTTGATGGTCACATTCATGTCATTCGTTGCCCTGTAGGTAAGGAATATAGCCAGTGGGCTTAATACAAAAGCCGACATCCAGGAGCCAAGGTAAGGAGGGATAGCATTCTCCTGTGCCAGTTTTTTGCCGAAAGTATTGATAAAGTGGAATGTTATAAAAATGAGCACCGCAAAAACGATAGGTAAGCCAAGGCCGCCCTTGCGGATAATAGCCCCGAGAGGTGCTCCAATGAAAAACATGAGCAGGCAGGCGTAAGCAATTACAAATTTATCGTAAAAAGCCAGCCAGTGGTTGTTTATGACCTTTAGCCTTTCAAATAGGCCTACTTTGCCCGAAGTGATAGTGCTTTCGGCGCTGGTGACGCTGTTGGTCGCGATCTCGAGTACTTTTCCCTTATCTTCTTTTGATGTTATGATCTCAATCAGTTTTGCAGGGATGCTGTCTTTTTTTACCGGTTTTAATGTATCCTTTCCGGGAAGGTTCAGCAATTGTCTTGGCGCCGTCAAAACAATGGCGGACCTTTGGGCAGCGTTCAGCGCTATGTTTTTGGCTTCTTTATTGTAATTGCCCTGCAGTGAGTCCAGCGTATAATTAAGCTCACTCAGGTTAAGCATGTTGTTGGTTTGCGCTATCTGCTCCTCATCGGTGCTGGCGTTGTTGAGCATGCTCAGGTCGATGTTCATTATCTGCTTCGTGAAGCTGCTTTTTGCAAATGGCTGCTTTTTGCGTTCAACCGGGTTTTTACTCGGTACATCTTCGTAATAATAGCCGTCATAAAGCTCAAGCTGCAACAGGTTCGAGGATTCGCTGCTTTTTAAAAGTCCTTTTTTAGAGCGTATTATGGTCGCGTTGGAATTTCCTGGAATCCGCTTATGGATAGTAACGCCAGTAAGTTTCTCACCATTTTCACCGGATTTTCTATCAACTTTGATGTTATAAGCTCCTATTGAGTTGAACTGGCCTTCCACGATCGCCATTGCCGGTTTCCGCTTAATGATGTTGGCCCGCAGGTTAATGAATTTGTATTCCGCCTTAGGGATTATATCGTTCGCAAAGAAAAATGCCACAATGCTGAGCCCGAAAATAAATATCATAAGGCTCCTCATGGCCCTGCTCAGGGATATGCCCGCCGATTTCATAGCAGCAAATTCATAATTTTCGGCAAAATCCCCGAAAGTCATGATCGAAGCCAGCAATATGGAAAGCGGCAGTACTAACGGCACCACCTTAGGAGCGTAGAATATCAGGAATTTCGCGATCACGCCCGCATCCAGGTCCTTACCGGCAAGCTCTGCTATAAACAGCCATATTGCCTGCAAAATAAAGATGAAGAACAGGATAACGAATACCGACGCGAACGTCTTTATAAAAGAGATAAGGATGTAACGGTCTAGAATTTTCACCGGAAATTAATCTAATCTATTAATGTAATAATTAGGATATTTACTTTCGGTAAAGGTAAAGTGATTTTTTGACAAAGGCTGGTTTGTTTTGAAAGAATTTATGGTTATTACCATTTTAGTCCCATCCTTTTCGGTCCTGATGTAATTAAAAATGTGTTTTGTCTGCGTATCAACCCCTATCAGGATTTCCTTTGTGGGATCTTTTGCATTCAGCGGGTTTAGCTTTATGTACTGTATTTTCCTTCCTTTGATCTTTTGCAGGATATCCCATGAGTACTTGTACCCCGAATTGAAAAAGGTAAGCATCTTCGAAGGTGTCAGCTCATCCGACTTTTGGTCGTCATATTTGGAAATGGTTATTTCCTCATCCTCAGGGACAATGTTGTATACTTTCTTCCCGTCAAATATACGCGTCATACCCATAAAATTAAGCACATACTGGTTGCCTTTCTGTACAACGGTGCCTTTGCTTTCCTGGTTCAGGTTTTGTTTCGGATTGCTTACGGAATATTTAAAGTCTATTGTGATATTCTCATAACTTTTTACTTTCGCGCTCACCTGGTCGAGGAGCGCTTTTGCCTTTGCGGCATCCTGCGCTTTTGCCGGGAGGCTTAGGGCTATGATAAAAAGTGTAATGATCCTGATAATCCTTTGCATGCTAAAAGTCGTTTTCTTCATTTTTGAAAAATTGCTCAAGGGAAACAAGATCGGGGATAAGTACATTACGGGCTTTACTGCCTTCGAACGGGCCTACTATACCGGCTGCTTCCAGCTGGTCTATTAGCCTTCCAGCGCGGTTATAGCCCAGTTTTAGTTTTCGCTGAAGCAATGATGCCGAGCCTTGCTGGGCGGTAACGATCACTTCTGCAGCTTCCCTGAACATTGAATCTCTTTCGGAGATATCTATATCAAGATTAATGCCACTTTCTTCTCCAAAATATTCCGGAAGCAGGTAGGCATCGGGATACCCTTTCTGCGAACCGATGAATTCAGTGATCTTTTCCACTTCCGGCGTATCCACAAATGCACACTGCACACGCACCAGGTCATTGCCCTGTGTATAAAGCATGTCCCCGCGGCCTATAAGCTGGTCGGCGCCCTGGCTGTCGAGGATGGTACGCGAATCGATCTTAGACGTTACACGGAAAGCAATCCTCGCAGGGAAGTTGGCTTTGATGATACCGGTAATAACGTTTACCGATGGCCTCTGTGTAGCAATGATAAGGTGGATACCGATAGCCCTTGCCAGCTGTGCCAATCGGGCGATAGGTGTCTCCACTTCTTTGCCGGCCGTCATGATAAGGTCGGCAAATTCATCTACTACCAAAACAATGTAAGGCAGGAACTTATGCCCATTCTCGGGGTTCAGCCTCCTTTGACGGAATTTCTCATTATATTCTTTAATGTTCCTTACCGATGCATCCTTAAGCAGGTTGTAGCGGTTGTCCATTTCGATACAAAGGGAGTTGAGCGTATTGATAACCTTCGTGTTGTCGGTAATGATGGCATCGCCGCCATCGGGCAGTTTTGCGAGGTAATGCCTTTCTATTTTATTAAAAAGTGTAAGCTCTACCTTTTTAGGGTCTACCAAAACGAATTTTACCTCTGCCGGGTGCTTTTTATAAAGGAGCGAGGTGAGGACGGCATTCAATCCAACCGATTTACCCTGTCCGGTAGCTCCCGCCATCAGCATGTGCGGCATCTTGGCAAGGTCGGCCACAAACGTTTCATTGGATATGGTTTTTCCCAAAGCAATAGGAAGCTCCATTTCCGCTGTCTGGAATTTTGGCGAGCCAATAACGCTTTTCATAGAAACAGTCGAAGGGTTCTTATTAGGAACCTCTATACCTATCGTACCTTTTCCTGGGATAGGCGCAATGATACGGATGCCCAGAGCCGAAAGCGAAAGGGCAATGTCGTCTTCAAGGTTTTTGATCTTCGAAATACGGATGCCCGCTTCCGGTACAATCTCGTATAGCGTAACCGTCGGGCCTACAGTAGCTTTTATCTGTGCAATGTCGATTTTGTAATTGCGCAGCGTTTCTACAATCCTGTTCTTGTTCTCTTCCAGTTCTTCCTGGTTAATGGTAATGCCGCCCGAAGAATAGTCTTTTAATAATTCTATCGATGGGAACTGGTAATTTGACAGCTCAAGGGTAGGGTCGAATTCACCAAAATCCTTCACAAGCTTTGCAGCCAGGTTTTCTTCAACTACATCTTCCTCTGCAAATTTCTCAATTACAAAGCTGTCATCATCCGTCTCGATGATCTCATGTGCAGGGGGGGTATATTCAACCGGCTTTGGTTTTATCGCGGGTTCAAGGTTTATTTCTGACGAATGCTCTATAGTTGGTTTTAAAGCTTCACGGTTGATCTCGAATTGCGAAGGCGGCGGGGTTGGAGTAACCGTGCGTACTATCATTTCGGGCTCCTCCTCGTCTTCTTCGTTTTCTTCATGGTATGTTGTCGCAGAAGTATCCGTTACCGAATAAGGCATCGGTGCAGGCGTAGGAATATTGGCAGCATCTGGCGTGTGTTGCGGCTCCGGTGTTGTTTCGAGTTCTTCCTCAATCTCTTTTCGCCTTTTTTCGAAAAACAGCTTAATGGCATCCGGCGACATTTTTACCCTGAATATTAGGAAAACGAACAGCCCGAAAATAAGCAGCAGCAACGTGCCCGTACTTGCCAGGTAGTCCTGCATGAAAAGGTTCATTTCATATCCTATGACACCGCCAAGCTCCGGCAGGTAAGCATTGAAGAACCCGAAAAGGATCGAAACGATCACAACAAGGTACAGGTCCCAAAATAATGTTTTTTTGAGCTTTTTTACAGGCAGGTCCAATACGAGGTAAGCGCCTGTTAAAAAGAAAAAGCGTATCAGTATAAAGGAAGCGACACCAAAGCCGTGATACAGGAACAGGTCGGCTAAAAAAGCCCCGAGTTTCCCAAGCCAGTTGTGCACGGTTTCATTGCGATTGCTAAAAGCCGACAGCTCGCTTTGGTCGTAGTCCCAATAGAGGAAATAAGAAATGAAAGAAAGGAGCAAGGCCACCGAGAACAGGAAAAACAAAACGCCGAGCAATACCTTATGCTGGCGCGATAAGCCCCATTTTTTCTTTTCTGATGCCGGTTTGTCTGCTGTGCCTGTGGTTTCTTTTTTGCCCTTTGCCATTTAAATTTTTCTTGACTGTAAAAATATCAATAAATTTAAAAAAGCAATACTACTTTGGGATAATAAATTATTATACCGACAACCATAGCTGCCAGGGCTGCAAAGCATACAGCCCCGGAAGCAATATCTTTTATAAATCCGATCTTTTCATGGAAATCGGGATGTATGAAATCGCAGATCTTCTCCACGGCAGTATTAGCGCCTTCAATGGCAAGCACGAGGCCTATGGCAAAAGTCTGCAGCATCCATTCTGTTGCCGAGATCTTAAAATAAAACCCTGCAACAGTTATGATGATAGCTATAAAGAATTGCACCATAATGCTATGCTCGCTCGTCACGAGCCTGTAGGCCCCCTTTACAGAATAGCCAACGCTTTTCAGCCTGCCTTTTACAAATCTGTTGTCTTTCATTTAGTTGAGTGCTGCAAGGGCTTTATCATAATCCGGCTCGTCTTTAATGTCCGGCACCTGTTCCGTATACGTAATATTACCTTCTTCATCAAGCACTATTACCGATCTTGAATGCAGCCCTTCAAGCGGACCCGAAGTTATGGTAAGCCCATACGTTGTACCAAAGCTGCCGTCCTTAAAATCCGATAATGTTATTACATTACTAAGGCCTTCAGCGCCGCAAAAACGGTTAAGGGCAAATGGTAAGTCGCGCGATATGCAAAGCACTTTCGTATTTTCAAGGTTGCCTGCCTGTTCATTAAATTTCCTTACTGATGTTGCGCATGTACCGGTATCAATACTCGGGAAAATGTTTAAAACAAGCCTGCTGCCTTTAAAGTCTTCTAATGATGCTTTAGACAGGTCGCCTTTTATAAGAGTGAAGCCAGGAGCTTTAGTGCCTTTTGCAGGCAGTTCGCCGATAGTTGTGATGGGGTTTCCACCCAGTGTAATATTAGCCATTTGTGTTCTTTTAGAAACACAAAAGTAAGGATTTATAAATGGAAAACAATAATGGTTTTTGCCACGAATTACACGAATTCCCCAAATTATTCCTAAAGTCATTTAATAGCAGATGCATTTCTTTATGGGTTATTATTGGAATTTGTGTAATTCGTGTAATTCGTGGCAAAAACGAAATTTAAAGGTACATCACCAGCATGCCCACACTCATAGCGATCATCAGGCCGTCCTCAATAATGGTAACAGTACTCATCGGCAGGTTGAACACGGCCCCAAGGCAGGCGCACTGTATCTTCTTTTTATTGAGCACACTTTGCAGTACACCAATAAGGCTTACCGACATAACCACTGCCGTAACGGAATTGGTAATCACAGGTTCAACGTTTAAGGCAAAAGCAAGCCCAAGCGCCAGTTCGATAAAAGCGTAGATGTAGCCCCACGTTTTAAACTTCATAGCAACCACATCATACATCGCGTAGCTTTCGGCAAATCCCTTCAGGTCAAGCATTTTGAAAAAGGAAAATGTAAGGAAGAACCCTGCCATAAAAACACGCATGAATATCATTGTGTTGAAAGTATCGCCCGTTGAAGCAGTAATTAAAGAAATTACGCTTATGTAGCCAAATATCAACAGTATAGGTTTATAAGTTACAACCCAGCTTTTCTTTTCTTCAGCCTGCCCGCCAAAAATATTTACAGGCGGCTTGTGGGTAGGCTCCTGTTCAGATAACTGGTACTTCGGATAGTCTTTCAAAGCTTCCCGGAGTTGGGCTGTAGGGATGTGGTTCTCCATCGAAATATCGGCAGTGCCATTTTCAAGGTTGATAGCCACATCGGTCACTCCCGGCACTTTTTTAAGCAGGAAGCTCACTTTGGCGGAACAGCCATCACACGTCATTCCGGAAATATTATAGGTATGTTGCATCATTAGTGGATTTAAATTGATAATACAAAGTTCCGTATTATCTATCAAAACCGCTTATGCAATCTTTGAAAATAGCTATGACTTTTACAGTTTCTTTAGATTTTAATTTCACGCAAAGCCGCGGAAGACGCAAAGCCCGATCCTGCTTAGATTGCGAAGTAATCACTTTATGCCTTCAAATATAGATGCTTTAATATCAGTACCTTATCGACTTTTGGTCTTTCCATGAAATTCAAAGGCGCAAAAGTTTCAAATACTTTCAGTATTTACAGTTCGTCAATCTTTTTGCGCTTGTTTTCTTTTATTGTTTTATAAAAAGTAGGAGTGAGGCCTGTCACTTTCTTAAACTGCCCCGAAAGATACGCCGCGCTGCTGTAACCCAAAGCATCGGCAATTTCTGCCAGCGAAAGCTCATCATATACCAACAGTTCTTTTACTTTTTCAATACGCTGGCTGATGTAGTATTTCTCAATGGTAGTGCCTTCAACCTCAGAGAAAAGGTTGCTCAGGTAAGTATAATCATAATGCAGCTTATCGGCCAGCCAGTTGGAAAGATTGGTGTTCAGCGTTTCATCAGAATGGTGGACAAGGTAAACAATTTCGTTTTTTACCTGCTCGATGATCCTGCCTTTACGGTCGTTTATTAGCTCAAAACCCAATGCCTGCAATGATTTATCTACATGCTGTAGCTCTTCGGGCGTGAGGTCGTTCTTTATTTCCGCTTCGCCCAATTCAACAGCCAATACATTGATACCGGCTTTTTCAAGTTCGGCCCGCACTGCGGTAATGCAGCGGGGGCACACCATGTTCTTAATATACAGTTGCATTAGTTATGCGAATTTATCCAACCGGTCAATGCGTCATACGCCTGTTTCTCGGTAACGGGATCATTCAACCCGGCATCGTGGTCTTTGCCTTTCATGGTGATCAGCTTCGATTCGATCTTCTTTATCTGCAGAAGTCCATAAAGGAATTTTGAATTGGAATACGGCACGAGCTTGTCGCTATCGCCGTGTATCAGCAGCGTTGGAATAGCCTTTATGTGGGCATACGGGCTTACATCGGTAAATTTTTTATCCTGCATCAATGAGTCCGTGTACTTTGCATCTGCCAAAAGTTCCACGTTTTTTGTGAGCTGTGTTTTTTCCAGGTACTCCAGTGTGCCTTTGTCATCAAAACGTGTAGGCGGGCATATCGCATTAATTGATTTTACATTGCGTGAAGTTGTATATCCATACAGCAATGCCAGATGTGCACCGGCGCTTATCCCGGCCATGTGTACCTGTTTTGTGTTGTAGTTGTATTTCGGGCCTTCCTTCTGTATGTAAGCAACGGCATTGTCTACATCTTCAAGAAGCTGTTTGCAGTGCACGGTTTCGCTTACATAACGGTAATCGATATTGGCCACCACAAACCCGCGGTCACGCAGGTCTTTGGCGCGTTTGTCGGTATACTCTTTGCCGCCCATCATCCAGGCGCCGCCATGTATCATGATAACCACAGGTGTAGTTGCAGTTATATTTTTAGGAAGAAAAAGATCGAGTGTCTGCTGTTTGTCAGTGCCGTAAGCAAGATTTATAAAGTCCTGCTGGGCAGGGCAGTTTATGGTAAAGGCGATAAAAGCTATAGTGCTGAGTAAAATGTTTTTCATAAAGGCTCTAAGTTAACAAAAGGACTAAATTAGTTTAATTCGCGTAATTGACAGTAAGGAAGGCAACAAAAAAAACGCCCCCGTTTCCGGAGGCGTTCCTGTTAACCTGATTATGAAAAACTATTCTTTATCTATCGCGCCAAGAACCCGCATCATAAAACTGTTCAGTGCGTCCTTTTTGGTCATGCCGCCTTTTATCATTTTATTTACCTCGAGTGCCCCATACATATTGGAGATAATCTCCCCAATAACATCCAGTTCTTCATCTTTCAGCGAAGGCACTTCGGTAAGCGCTTCAAGCACTTCCAGAGTTTCTGTAATATAGTCCTGGTCGTTATCTTCGATAAACTGGTTAAGGTGCTTAATTACTGGTAACTTCATTGACTAAGTCGGTTAAGATTTCTACTTTATTCGTCTGAACCTGGTTTACCAGCTTGCCGTTCCTGAAGGTGGCAAAGGTAGGCAGGTTGTCAACTTTAGCAAGTTTCCTGGATTCAGGGAAATTTTCAGCATCAGCGATCACAAAAGTTACATTTTCATTTTCCGAAGCCATTTTTTTGAATTTAGGCTTCATGATGCGGCAATTGCCACACCACCCGGCTGAATATTGTACCACTACCACCGGTTCACCGGCAACAATCTCTGCTAAATTATCAACTTCTAGTTCCTGTAACATGGTAAGGTGTGTTTTAAATTATTAGTTCGAAGCCAGGTAAGAAGCAACGCCTTTACGGTCGGCAGTCATGGCCTCTTTTCCTTCTTCCCAGTTAGCCGGGCAAACTTCACCTTTGGTCTGAACGTGGGTGTAAGCGTCAATCAGCCTAAGGTATTCGGCTACGTTACGGCCAAGCGGCATATCGTTTACGCTTTCGTGGAATATTTTTCCTGTCTCATCTACAAGGTAAGTAGCCCTGTAAGTAACGTTCGATCCTGTAAGAATTACAGAGTCGGTCTCTTCGCTGTATTCTGTAGACTCGATATCAAGGATGCCAAGGATGTTAGAAAGGTTCCTGTTGGTGTCAGCAAGGATAGGGTAGGTAACACCTTCTATACCTCCATTGTCTTTTGGAGTGTTAAGCCACGCAAAATGCACTTCTTTAGTATCGCAAGAAGCGCCTATAACCATGGTATTTCTTTTTTCAAACTCTCCCAGGGCAGCCTGGAACGCGTGAAGCTCTGTAGGGCAAACAAAGGTGAAGTCTTTAGGGTACCAGAACAGCAACACTTTTTTGTTATTGTTTACAGCCTCTTCATAAATATTTATACTCAGGTTGTCACCCATTTCAGAGATGGCATCGACAGCAATGTTTGGGAATTTTTTTCCTACTAATGACATAGTGTGTTATTTATTTGATGAATGATTAATTTTCTATTGCAAATATACCAGTAATAGGTTTTAACTATCGTAAATACCAATTGTTATTGCTTATGCTTGTATAGAAAATTCCTATTTATATTTTAATTAAGAAAATTTTAACAAATAACCAAATCTTGGTAAAATTTTTTTCAATTAAGTTTTTATATTTGTTATTGCTGCAAATAGCAGGCATTTTGAATTTTAAATAAAAACAATGGGGTTAAACAGCTTATTTCGTAAAAAGAACGTACAGGACATATTAAGGCAGGTTGAGAGTAATGAACATGGACACGATTCTTTAGGCAGGCACCTTACCGTTAAGGATTTAGCAGCTTTTGGCATCGCAGCAATCATCGGAGCTGGTATTTTCAGTACGATTGGTAAAGCCAGCGCCGATGGGGGCCCTGCAGTTATCTTCCTGTTTCTATTTACGGCTGTTGCCTGTGGCTTTGCTGCCTTTGCCTATGCCGAATTCGCCTCTATGGTGCCGGTATCGGGAAGCGCCTACACGTATTCTTACGTTGCTTTTGGCGAGATCGTTGCCTGGATAATAGGCTGGGCGCTCATAATGGAATACGCCATTGGGAATATTACTGTCGCTATATCCTGGAGTGATTATTTTACGGGGCTTCTCGATGGAATAGTCACAACCCTTAATACAAGATACGACTGGCATCTGGGCACTTTGGCCGACTGGGTGCAGATGGATTACCTTACCGCATCGAACGGGTTTGATAATGCCACCGCACTTATGCAGGGCGGAAAGAGCTTTGCCAACCTTGATGCCGGATTACAGCAGGCTTACAACGCATGGACAACCGCACCTACTATAGGCTCGTTCCATTTTGTGGCTGACCTTCCCGCTTTGTTTATCATTATCATCATTACAGCCCTTGTATACAGGGGTATGAAGGAATCACGGAATGCCAGCAACCTCATGGTGGTTATAAAGCTTTGTATCATCCTGCTGGTTATTGCCGTAGGGGTATTTTATGTAGATACGGCCAATTGGGACCCGTTTGCACCCAATGGAGCAGCAGGGGTGCTCAAAGGTGTATCGGCAGTATTCTTTGCCTATATAGGATTTGATGCGATATCTACTACTGCCGAAGAATGCAAGAACCCGCAGCGCGACCTGCCCAAAGGAATGATGTGGGCTATTGTCATTTGTACGATATTATATGTGATAATCGCCCTGGTATTAACGGGCATGGTTCGCTATAACGAACTTAATGTTGGCGATCCGCTGGCGTTTGTATTTCAAAAGCTCGACCTGAAATGGATGAGCGGCATCATAGCCGTGAGTGCCGTTGTTGCCATGGCAAGCGTCCTGCTGGTGTTCCAGATGGGGCAGCCGCGTATCTGGATGAGCATGAGCCGCGATGGGCTGCTGCCAAAACGCTATTCCCGCGTGCACCCGAAATTCAAGACTCCATCATATGCTACTATTGTGACCGGTTTCGTAGTTGCCGTTCCTGCTTTGTTCCTGAACCTGACCATGGTTACCGACCTTTGCAGTATCGGGACATTGTTCGCTTTCGTACTGGTATGTGCCGGTGTGCTTGTTTTGCAAAACCGCCCCGATGTTCCAAGGGGGAAGTTCAAAACACCTTATGTCAATGCTAAATTCATCATGCCGGTAGCGCTTATTGCCGGGGTTATATTTTCGTTTACTTATAATAAAGAAACCACCATGGCTTTCCTGAATAATGAAAAAGAGATCAATACCCCGGCGACAATTGTAACATCTTTATCCAAAGAACAAACTACAGAGGTGTACAACTCGCTGCTGGCGCGCGATGTGGCGACCGGAAGCCAGGACCTTGAGCAGATACTCGGAACCTATGAAAAAGATGAGGCGGCCTACAAAAAGCTTGTGGATGAACTGCCTATTGCTGAAGAGTTGAAATATGAAAGCGGCTTCGACCTGTTTAAGCATAAGATACCGATGTATATTTTTCTTATAACATTGGTATTGCTGGCAATATGGGCCTTCCGTAAAAACCTCTCGCTGATACCTTTGCTTGGCCTTATCTGCTGCCTTTACATGATGGCACAGCTTAGTGTGTGGAACTGGATTTACTTTACGGCATGGCTGCTGATAGGGCTTTCTATTTACTTTGGCTTTAGCCGGAAAAATAGCAAGCTTAATCAGGTGAAGGTGATTTAGCCGGAGTCATAATTATGATACCCGAAATAAGGAACGTGTCCCCAAAAAAACTCATTGGCAAACGGCTTGCCATGTCCTTTGCCAAAAACACTACATTCCAGCTTTGGAACGGCTTTATGCCACGCAGGAAGGAAATTACCAATGCTGTCGGTACCGACAGGTATTCTTTACAGGTTTATAACGAAGGTTTCTACAGGAATTTTGATCCTGAGGCAACATTTGAAAAATGGGCTGCAGTTGAAGTAATGGATTTTGATGCTGTTCCTGAGGGCATGGATACACTTATTTTACCGGAAGGGCAATATGCCGTTTTCAATTATAAAGGCACTGCCGAAGATGCCCCGGAAACGTATAAATACATTTTCATGGAATGGCTGCCAGCTTCAGGATATGTATTGGATAATCGCCCACACTTTGAGATATTAGGCGACAAATACAAACACGGTGATCCGGAATCTGAGGAGGAGATATGGATACCTGTTAAGTAAGTTATGAGTCACAGTTTGCAGTTTTCAGTTTTACACAGAGACTGAAAACTGCGACCTGCCTTTGCCGGCAGGCAGGCTGAAAACTATTCTTCCTCCGCTTCCTTTCGTAAATCGGCGCTTTGCCAGGCATGGTCATTAGCGCCAAGCTGGGCATACAGGTCGTTTTTAAGCAGTTGTTCCTGCATTTCTATTTCTTCCAAAGCCGTCATCAGGAAAGCTTTCTTATCGTGCCGTTTTTCAGCCAGGCGGAATATGGCCTGCTCATCATACTTTATAAAGCGCTGGCCCTGCCGTGTTGCTGTATACCGCCGGTGCCCAAGCTCTACTAGTGCATCAACGCCAAGGTGTACGGCGCTGTACATATTTTCCCTGTAAAAGTCGTTCACGCCCATATCCACAAGCTCGAAAGCATCGCTGCGGTTACGGGCACGTGCGAGGACTTTCAGGTTTGGGAAATGCTTTTTGATCATCTCTACCACCTGTAAGTTTACCCTCGGGTTATCTATAGCGGCTATAAAAAGTTTTGCGTTCTCGCAGCCGGCCGCCTTCAAAAGCTCCAGCCTTGAGGCATCGCCATAATATACCTTGAAGCCCATTTTCCTCAGCGAATCCACACGGTCGCTGTCCATGTCAAGCACCGTTGCCGGAATGCCGTTGGTCTTCAGCAGGCGGCCAATAGTGCTCCCGAAGTTGCCGAACCCGGCAATAATGACATCGTTTTTCTCATCAATGGAGTCGTAATTATTTTTAGGCTGTTTTTCTTTTACGCCAAAGAAAGGGTCGATCCATTTTTCGTTGATGATCAGTAAGAACGGTGTACCTATCATGCTCAGTGCGATCACGGCCATCATTTGGTTGGCAAGCTCGGTAGCCATCAGGTTAAGCTGTGTTGCAAAAGCAAGTATCACGAAACCAAATTCCCCTGCTTGGCTAAGGGCAAAGGCGAACAATATATTTTGGTCGGAGCTTTTTTTGTATATCTTCCCGACCGCTAAAAGCACAAAGAATTTGATGATGTTGAAAATCGTGCAGAAAATAATGATAAACGCAGGGTCGGCCATTATCAAATGAAAATTGATAGACGCACCCACGCCTATGAAGAACAACCCTAAAAGCAATCCTTTAAAAGGTGCGATATCGCCTTCAAGCTCATGGCGAAACTCGCTGTTAGCCAATACCAGGCCGGCCATGAATGCACCAAGCGCGGGGCTGAGGCCAACCAGCTGCATCATGTAGGAAACTCCCATAACAAGGAGCAATGCAGATGCCGTGAATAGTTCCTGCAGCCGTGTACGTGCCACAATATGGAGTAATGGTATGATGATAAGGCGCCCTCCCACGTACACCATCCCGATGGTACCTAATACTATTGGGGCCTGGAGCCATCCTAAATGGGAGATCAGGGATTGTCCTGCTTCCTTATTTTCTACAGCGCCATCGGCAAGCAGCGGCAGCACGGCCATAATGGGGATAACTGCGATGTCCTGGAATAGCAATATTGCAAAGGACGAACGCCCCATTGAGGTCTTGGTGAGGCCCTTTTCTTTCATGGTTTGCATTACGATTGCTGTTGACGAAAGTGTCAATGCCAATGATATCGCCAATGTAGCCTGCCACTCCCATCGCAGTACGAACGAACAGGCGATGAACAATACTGCTGTCGTGCCCAGCACCTGCAGCGTGCCCATCCCAATAATGATACGCCGCATACGCCAGAATTTATGCGGGTCGAGTTCCAGCCCGATAAGGAACAGCATCATTACTACGCCAAACTCGGCAAAATGCATAATGTCCTGTCCTTCCTGCCCGATAAGCCCCAGTACATAAGGGCCAATAATGATCCCTGCAAAAAGATACCCCAGTATCGAGCTCAATCCAAGTTTTTTGGCTATTGGCACACATAATACTGCCGAAGCAAGGTAAATAAGTGCCTGAAAGAAAAATCCGTCTGCCATAATTACCCGTTTTTAGTTTTAAACCAATCATTAAAATAATGGAATTCCGCCAACTCTTCAGGATTGATGGGATTATTTACAAGATAGTCCAGCACCTGTGCGTAAAGTTTCCCGTTCTTTTCGTACCCTTCTTCTGTCATCGAGTGGGTGCCGTGCACCACAAAAGGAGGGAGGTAATGCATGTTGCATACTTTCGCCGTTTGGCAAAAGGGCTCCAGCAGCTGTTGTATCGTAAAGCGGTCGCGTCCGGTAGCCGAATAATTTTCCTTGCGCCCGCCGGTGGTTATTGTTTGCAGCAATAGTTTGCCTTTAAGCGCAAACCCTTCCTTACCGTAGGCCCATCCGTGTTCCAGCACAATGTCTATCCATTGCTTCAACAGTGGCGGGCAGCTGTACCAGTACATGGGATGGTGCCAGATAATAATATTGTGATTGTACAGCAATTCCTGTTCCCGCTTCATGTCAATATCAAAATCGGGATATTCCTGGTACAGGTCGTGGAAGGTGATGTTCGGAGAGTCAGGGATATTCCGGGTCAGCACACTATTCGCGTTCGATTTCTCAAACAGCGGATGCGCGAAAAGTATGAGGATTTTGTTGGACATAAAAAAACCTGTTTATATTTTCCGTTCCTGCAATATAACGAATTTAGCCTTGTAAAGGTTAACTTGTTAAGCAGGTTCGTAAAATTTAAACAGGAATTAACAATTGGGAGGACTAGAGGTCTACCTGATATTTATTTAATTACAGTGGCCATTTTGAATATCTGTAACTGTTATTGGGTTTAGATTATATTGAATACCAAAACTTATCTGCCTTCCTGGTTCGGTAAGTGAACTGATTGCGCAAAAATCCTGAAGTGACGCGTTATTGTAAATATTAATAGAACCCCACTCTGTTGAAGATGTTGGTACAGGACTAAAATTCTCAAGTCCGTGCAGGGATGTAAGTGAATCGTTATAGCCTATGTAAATCTTGCGGTTGTAGTTGTTAGGTGTGTAAGGAGAATTTGCAGAAAAGTCTGTAAGTCCCGAGAGATGCTCAATTGTAACTAATGTACTATTATCATTAATTTCAAGATAGTTGATTGATTGCACATTTTGTAGCCCCTCAAGAGAAACGATATTATTGTTATGTTTAATTTCTATGGCATCGATTTGTATAATTCCTTCAAGTCCCTCCAATGATACTAATGCATCGCTATTTATAACTTTAAGGAAACGCATATTGCCTGAGACATTTAACGCCTGAATTGAAGTAAGGGCAGGGCAATCAATGATTGATATGCCGTATTCTACAGTATTAACATTTCCCAATCCTTGAAGAGATGTGAGGCTTGTATTACCTTCAAGTGTAATCGTTCCTACTGAAACAGAGCCTTCTAAACCTTGCAGTGATATAAGGGACGTACAATTTTTTAGTTCAATATTTGTAATATTTGGTCCGTTGCCAATTCCCTGAAATGATGTTAGTGAGCTATTACCATTAATACTGATGCTAAGCGACTCAACATTTGCCAGAGGTGCCAGAGAACTTATTAGAGGACATTGTAAGATCGATAGCTCCAGGTTATCGATATTTTCTAATCCTTCCAGACTTTCCAAAGATGCATTTTCGTTAAGACCTAACATTACAGTTCCCGTGAGTTTTTCAAGGCCATTTAAATTTTTCAGGGCATAGTTATTTAATATAACAAAATCATGATATTCTCCTGTAAGCCCTTCCAGGTTTCGTAAACCCATTAAATCCTGAATACCTCCATTAGCTATAATATAAATCGATTCAGCATGCCTTATATTATGTAGCCCTTCAAGACTCCTAAGCTGGCCATTGCCGTAAATGTTTAATTCACCGCTAATTTCTGTCAGGCCTCTTAATCCTGAAAGGTCAGTGATATTGGTTTCTACAAACCTATTTCCTATTGTTAAATCACCAATTACAGAGCCATAATTAGATGCGGCAAAAGCATCAACATCAGCCTGAGTTTCAAGAACCATAGTCCCCGATGCAAGTTTGGGAGTATTGTTATTATCATCGTTACTGCATGACAGCTGTAAAGCTGCAAAGAACAAAAGGCAAAGGAGTGTAATTTTTTTCATAGCTGATTTTTTAAAGGGTTGTAATGATGAATATTATGGCTGAATTCCCAAATAATTTGAAGGCGTTATCAGCATCAGTTCTTCTTTTATATTATTACTAACGTTAAGGCCGTTAATAAAATTGTGTATCGCATTCTTATCAATGACAGTATTAGTCCGCGTAAGGTCTTTCAGCGCTTCATAAGGATTTGGGTATCCTTCGCGGCGCAGTATGGTTTGTATTGCTTCGGCAACTACGGCCCAATTTTTTTCGAGGTCTTCGGCAAATTTGTCGGCATTCAGTAGCAGTTTGTTAAGGCCTTTCAATGTGGCTTCGAAAGAAATGATAGTATGCCCCATCGGAACGCCAATATTTCGTAGTACCGTACTGTCGGTAAGGTCACGCTGTAATCTTGATAACGGCAGCTTGGCAGAAAGGTGCTCGAAAATAGCATTGGCTATCCCCAGGTTGCCTTCCGAGTTCTCAAAGTCGATAGGGTTTACTTTATGCGGCATGGCCGAAGAGCCTATTTCGCCTGCTTTTATTTTCTGCTTAAAATAATCCATCGACACATAGGTCCAGATATCCCTGTCCAGGTCGATGATGATTGTATTGATGCGTTTCAGTGCATCGAAGAAGGCCGCAAAATGGTCGTAATGCTCTATCTGTGTGGTAGGAAACGAGTGTTTCAGCCCTAATGTACCTTCCACAAAATCATTGCCAAACTGTTTCCAGTCGCTTTTTGGATAGGCCACAAAATGCGCATTGAAATTGCCTGTCGCACCACCAAATTTAGCAGCGAACGGTATATTGAACAGTAATCGTAATTGCTCTTCCAAACGCTCTACAAACACACCAATCTCTTTCCCCAGGCGGGTAGGGGAAGCAGGTTGTCCGTGTGTGCGCGCCAGCATAGGTACATTAGCCCACTCTACGCTCAGCTCTTTTAATTTGGCAATAACAGCAATTAGCCCCGGCATATAAACATCTTCAAAGGCTTCTTTTGTAGATAGCGGGATGGCGGTATTGTTAATATCCTGAGAGGTAAGCCCAAAATGGATAAATTCTTTAAAAGCCTCAAGACCCAATTGGTCAAAAGCTTTTTTGATAAAATATTCCACGGCTTTTACATCGTGGTTAGTAGTCTTTTCGATCTCTTTTATATGCCGGGCATCATCTGATCTAAAATTCCTGTAAATGTCCCGCAACGGTTCAAAGGTGTTTTTATCTACGCCGGTAAGTTGCGGCAGTGGCAGTTCGCAAAGCGCGATAAAATATTCAATCTCGACAAGGACACGGTAGCGTATCAGCGCCTCTTCAGAAAAATAACGGGATAAGGATACGGTTTTGCCACGGTACCTCCCATCAATAGGGGATATGGCATTCAGTTCGGATAATTGCTGCATTGTAGTTGTGTTGTATTGGAATTAACCGCAAATATAGGTTTTTGAAGGCAAATTTAAAAGCTATAAATCATGCCATTTACGCAACACGAAAAAACTGACAGCAATATCTGCGAAATATTTTGCTTAAAAAACGATTAGGTTAATATCCCTGTAGGATAAAGAGAACCAGTCGGCAACAGAGCGGTTTGTCAGCAGGCCGTGATAGTAATAAATACCATTCTTTAACCCCGCATTGCAGCGTATCGCGCTTTCTATGCCGCCATCGTCAGCCATTTGCAAAAGGAAAGGGCTTATGATATTACTAATAGACATTGAAGCCGTTTTTGAATAGCGTGACGGGATGTTAGGTACACAGTAATGGATAACATTATTCTTTACAAAAGTCGGCTTCTCGTGTGTAGTCACTTCCGATGTTTCAAAGCAGCCTCCTGTGTCGATACATACATCAATGATCACAGCGCCTTTTTTCATGTGCTCTACCATTGTTTCGCTCACGATAATTGGCGTACGGTTTTTTCCCTTCATCGCACCAATAGCCACGTCGCAGCGCATCAGGGCTTTAAGGAGTGATTTTTCCTGTATGGTAGATGTGAAGATACGCTGGTTGAGCGCGTTTTGCAAGCGGCGTAATTTGGTGATTGAATTATCAAAAACCTTTACGCTTGCCCCAAGGCCTAAGGCAGTTTTTGCGGCAAATTCAGCTACTGTGCCCGCCCCGATGATAACGATCTCTGTAGGTGGCACCCCCGTGATATTACCCAACAACAATCCTTTGCCGATCTTTTGGTTGATCATTAATTCAGCAGCTATCAGTACCGATGCCGTTCCCGCTATTTCGCTAAGCGACTTTACGGCAGGATAGGAACCATCCTCATCTTTTATGAATTCAAAAGCAAGTGCGGTAATTTTTTTGGAGGCCAGCGCCTCAAAATATTCTTTTCGCTGTGTCTTTAATTGTATGGCCGAAATAATAAGCGTTTCGGGGTTCATCATTTCGATTTCCGAAACAGTAGGCGGCTCCACTTTCAATATCACCGGGCACCCGAAAACCTTTTTAGGATCCTGTGTTATTTCCGCACCGGCATTACTATATTCCCTGTCGCTATAGCTGGAGCTAAGTCCCGCGCCTGCCTCGATCATTACGCGGTGTCCATGGGCAGTAAGCGAATTCACGGCGTCGGGTGTAAGGCAAATCCTTCGTTCCTGGTAGGATGTTTCTTTAGGGATACCAATAAAGAGCTCGCTCTTTTGCCGGGCCACTTCAAGTTTCTCTTCCTGCGGAAGCAGCTGCTGCTTTGTAAAAGGTGTTAAGGACATGGATTGTAGCGGATATTTGGCTCTAATTTACAAAAAAAATTAAACGAAAGTAACTATTTTACGGTGAGCTGCCTTTTGCCGTCGGGCAGCATTTTCATGGTAATGGCAGTATGGTCTATGGGTATGAGGTTTGGCGTTTTCTCCGGCCATTCGATAAAGCACAGGTTGCCCGAATAAAAATATTCATCAATACCCATGTCATACGCTTCCGATTCGCTGTTAAGGCGGTACAGGTCAAAGTGGTACAATATCCTGCCATCCTCGGTCTCATATTCGTTAACTAGCGAAAAGGTTGGGCTTGATGTCATGTCCTTCACGCCCAGTTGCCCTGCCAGTGCCTTGATGAATGTTGTTTTCCCCACACCCATACCCGCGTGGAACGTTATGATGCTTTTGATGTTCTGTGCCAATACCTGCTTTGCGGCACTGTCTATTTCCTCAAGGGAAAAAGTGATTTCCATATAATTGTAAACGATTATTTAGGGTTGAACACAAGGAACGGGATGATCATTTCCTCCAGGGAGATACCACCATGCTGGTAAGTATTCCTGTAATAGCTCACATAATGGTTGTAATTATTTACATAAGCAAGAAAATGGTCATTTTTAGCAAATATGTAGGAGCTGCTCATGTTAATGGCAGGCAGCTGTATACGCTTCGGATCCCTTACGGCATATACATCGCGGTCTTCATAAGTAAGGCTGCGGCCCGTTTTGTAGCGCAGGTTGAGGCTGGTATTCTTGTCGCCGATAACCTTGCTCGGGTTTTTTACATTAATGGTACCATGATCAGTAGTTAGTATTAGCCTGAAGCCCATCTGCTGTGCCTGCTGTATCATTTCAAGCAATGGTGAGTTGCGGAACCAGCTCAGGGTGAGTGAGCGGTAGGCCTTGTCGTTACTGGCAAGTTCTTTTACCACATCCATTTCGGTCTTGGCGTGCGAGAGCATATCTACAAAGTTGTAAACTATCGTAGTCAGGTCGTTGTCTTTAAGCCCCTTAAAGTTATCCACCAGCTTTTGCCCGTCGCGGAAATTGGTGATCTTATAGTATTCCTGTTTCAGGTTCTGTAGGCCAAGGCGCTTTAGCTGCTCAGTAAGGAACTCGCCTTCATAGAGGTTTTTTCCGCCTTCGTCAACATCGTTTTTCCAGTACTGCGGGAATTTTTTCTCCATTTCCAACGGCGTAAGGCCTGAGAAAATAGCGTTACGGGCATATTGCGTTGCCGTAGGGAGTATAGCGTAATAAGCAGCCTCTTTTTCCAGTTTATAATGGTTAGATACCACATTTTCAAAAGCTTTCCACTGGTCATAGCGCAGGTTGTCGATAACTACAAACAGTATCGGCTGCTTCTTTTGTATCTCGGGCACAACAAGCTCACGAAACACGTTGTGCGAAAGCACCGGTTTGTCGGCTTTTGGCTCATACCAGTCCTCATAATTCTTTTCAATGAATTTACCGAACTGCGAGTTGGCTTCTACTTTTTGCGATTCCAGTATTTCCACCATAGCCTGGTCTTCTATATTCTCAAGTTCAAGTTCCCAATATATGAGTCGCTTGTACATTTCAATCCAGTCTTCCCAGGAGTTTACCATGCCCATATCCATGGATATTTTACGGAATTCCTTTTGGTAATCCAATGTTGTTTTAGACGATACAAGGCGCGAATTGTCGAGGTTCTTCTTAAGCGAAAGCAATATCTGGTTCGGGTTAACCGGCTTAATGAGGTAGTCGGCAATCTTAGAGCCGATAGCATCTTCCATGATGTACTCTTCCTCACTTTTCGTGATCATGATCACCGGCACCGACGATTTTTTTTCTTTAATTATCGAAAGCGTTTCCAACCCGCTAAGGCCTGGCATATTTTCGTCAAGGAACACAACATCAAAGTTTTCCTTGTCAAAAAGTTCAATAGCATCCTGCCCGTTGTTAGCCGTAGTTACCTTGTAGTTTTTCTTTTCAAGGAAAAGGATGTGGGGCTTAAGCATGTCTATTTCATCATCCACCCAAAGTATCTTAATCTCATTCATTTTATGAGTATTTTTCGTTCGTAAATTGATCCTGCAAGTTAGAGTTATTTAACGATTTTCTTCCTAATTATTTTATAAAAGTAGATGTTTATTTTTTGCTTTACGATGGTAGCAATGAATCGTCAGGCATTATACAGATTCCCGACCTGCAAGGTTTTCAAAACCTTGTAGGTCTGGATGCATACTGAATAACTCTACCTTTAAGGTTTTGAAAACCTCGAAGAAAGGCTAAGATGGAACCACTAAACTTTCGTAAATTTGCACCAACATTCAGGAAAACACATGAAATTAGATATACTCGTTTTTGGCGCACATCCGGATGATGTGGAGCTTAGCTGCGGCGCAACCATTGCAAAAGAGATCTCACTCGGTAAAAAAGTTGGGATCGTCGATCTTACCCGTGGCGAGCTTGGTACCCGTGGATCTGCGGAGATAAGGGATGAAGAAGCCGCAGAAGCTGCAAAGATACTTGGGGTGGATATTAGGGAAAACCTGCGTTTTCGCGACGGCTTTTTTATAAACGATGAAGCACACCAGCTGGAGATCATAAAAATGATACGCAAATACCGGCCGGAGATCGTGATCTGCAACGCGGTGGATGACCGCCATATCGATCACGGAAGGGGAAGCAAGCTGGTTTCAGACGCCTGCTTTTTATCAGGGCTAAGAAGGATAGAAACCCAACTGGATGGGACAGGGCAGGAGGCGTGGAGACCCAGGCTTGTATACCATTATATACAATGGAAAAACCTGGTGCCGGATTTTGTAGTTGATGTTACGGGTTTTATGGATGTAAAGGTACAATCGCTGATGGCTTACAAATCGCAATTTTACGACCCGTGGAGCAATGAACCGGTAACGCCTATAGCCACAAAAAACTTTAAGGACAGTATTCTTTACCGCGCAGCCGACCTTGGAAGGCTTATTAATTCCGAATATGCCGAAGGTTTTACAGTGGAAAGGTATTTGGCAGTGAACAGCTTAGGAGATTTGATATAAAAAAGATAAATTTTTCCTTGCAGGAACGGCGAAATGCCTTATATTTGCACTCGCAAAACAAATGGTGATTGTAGCTCAGTTGGTTAGAGCGTTGGATTGTGGTTCCAAAGGTCGCGGGTTCGAGCCCCGTCTTTCACCCTTCTTTTAGGCCCCGGAAATTAACCGGGGCTTTTTTTATGGCATATCTTAAAATCTTAAATTTATTGGTATATTTATCCTGTTTAACGGATAGCATTTATGGAAATCGATTATAAAGATCTTGAAGACAGGTTCGACTGCGCCTGTAAAGATGTTGTGACTAATTTATCGCAGATATATAAGTCGGATTACGAATCACAGGGACCGGAGAAATTGCTCACTTTTTTTGAACTCATACAAAATGAATTTGATAATGTGAAATTGTCATTTATTCGCGAAAATAGAATTAGTTCAGATCAAAAGGCATTGCAATCTATATTCAATATTGCAAAAACATATGCTAAAAGATGCCTGGATGATTACGGGAAAATATCTGCAAATTAGTTTCCTGTACAAGATGACTTTTTAAAATCATATTTAATATCAGGAAAGTTTAATTATCTATTAATTTATAATATATTTGATGCAAAATTGGCGGGAAAGTTTTTGAACTGCTTTATTTTTGGGGGCATTTATAGGCGCTAGTTTAATATAAAAGCCGGTACCGCCAGTTTTTACAATCTTCATATATGTGTGTGCAAATAATTATACCGAAATATCCATAATTATTACATTTAATTATTTTTAAAATCCTTTCCATTTTAGAAATGCATGTTGAAATACCCATTTTTAACTAGGGGCAAGATACTTTTCTAACGGAACGAAAAATTTTATTAATTTTAAGTTAAATATCATAACTTCATCGAAAATCCATTTATTTATTTTGCGCTCAGAATTTTTCAATTAAATACTACTAATGAGTTTCGATTATAAAGAATTAGAAGAGCAATTAGCAATTGCATGTAATGATGTACATCAGGATTTTCTCAGGAGATTCAATAGTGATATTTATATATCTGCAGGGGGCGCCAGACTTGAAATTTTTATAAACGATCTTCAAAAAGAATTTGAAGGTGCCGCTATGTCTTTCCTTAAAAAATACAATCTCGAAAAAGACACCGAAGCAAAGAAAAGGATTCTTACCATTACTAAGCTGTATGCAAAAAAATGCATTGAGGATTTCAGTAAGATATAGCCTCATATAAACAGGGTCGATTTACGCTACATATTTTTACATATATATACTAGGAGCGAAATGTCCTTTCATTTCCAGCTATCCCTTTTCCCGCTATCCGCTCTATCCCCGCCGAAAAAGGCGGGGGATGCCGCTGCTATCAGGGCTATCGGCCATCTGTCTGTATATTTGTGATGTTTCTTATGTGTATCACAATACTATATTATTATATAGTATGTCGGTTGGGTAGGCACGTCCTGGCTCCCCCCTCCTTGGGAGATAGCTTGTCCCGATTGATCGGGAGGCCGGGGGTGAGGCATGATCAGGCCACTTTTGCGCGGCAAAAACCTCTGTGTCCTCTATTCGATATTATAGATAAAAACTCTCGTGCTACTCTGTGCTTGCTCTGTGAAACTCTGAGGTACAAAAAAATCCAAAAAAACTTTCTGTGTCAAAAACCACGTTAACAAAGAGTTAAGGAAAAGCGAAGAAAAAAGATAAAAAAAAGGCGTTGAAAAGTTTGGAAAAGCGGAATAAGTGCCTACTTTTGCATCCGCATTCAAGGCAATGTTCTTAGACAGACTGAAACGCAAACGGCCCTTTAAAGACGGGCGCTTTACTATACTAAGTAGGGTGGCGGTCAAAAAAGGGAAGCTTAAAAAAAAGTAAAAAAAGATTTGGATTGTAAAGGGAAAAGAAATTATCTTTGCCCTCCCTAACCGAAAGGAAAAGGAAGCAAGTTCACTTCAAAAAAAATACTGAAAAATAAGCTTTAGAAAATAAATTAAAAAAAGTTTTCAAAAACGCTTGCGGGTTTAAAAAGAAGTTGTACTTTTGCACCCGCTAACACAGAGAGCCGCTACGGCGAACGAGGTTAGCGAGAAATAAGAAGAATGATACGTTCATAGACATATTGGATTGACAGCATAAGAGAGAGTAAGAAGCTCTTAGCGAATTATTGAAAAAGACCTGAATTAAGATCGTAAAAATATAAAAACATACGATGAAGAGTTTGATCCTGGCTCAGGATGAACGCTAGCGGCAGGCCTAACACATGCAAGTCGAGGGGTAGAAGCTTTCGGGCTTTGAGACCGGCGCACGGGTGCGTAACGCGTATGCAATCTGCCTTACACTAAGGGATAGCCCAGAGAAATTTGGATTAATACCTTATAGTATATTGATGTGGCATCACATTATTATTAAAGATTTATTGGTGTAAGATGAGCATGCGTCCCATTAGCTAGTTGGTATGGTAACGGCATACCAAGGCAATGATGGGTAGGGGTCCTGAGAGGGAGATCCCCCACACTGGTACTGAGACACGGACCAGACTCCTACGGGAGGCAGCAGTGAGGAATATTGGTCAATGGGCGCAAGCCTGAACCAGCCATGCCGCGTGCAGGATGAAGCATCTATGGTGTGTAAACTGCTTTTGTACGGGAAGAAACACCTCTTCGTGAAGAGGCTTGACGGTACCGTAAGAATAAGGATCGGCTAACTCCGTGCCAGCAGCCGCGGTAATACGGAGGATCCAAGCGTTATCCGGAATCATTGGGTTTAAAGGGTCCGTAGGCGGTTTTATAAGTCAGTGGTGAAATCCGGCAGCTCAACTGTCGAACTGCCATTGATACTGTAGAACTTGAATTACTGTGAAGTAACTAGAATATGTAGTGTAGCGGTGAAATGCTTAGATATTACATGGAATACCAATTGCGAAGGCAGGTTACTAACATTATATTGACGCTGATGGACGAAAGCGTGGGGAGCGAACAGGATTAGATACCCTGGTAGTCCACGCCGTAAACGATGGATACTAGCTGTTTGGTTGTAAGACTGAGTGGCTAAGCGAAAGTGATAAGTATCCCACCTGGGGAGTACGGGCGCAAGCCTGAAACTCAAAGGAATTGACGGGGGCCCGCACAAGCGGTGGAGCATGTGGTTTAATTCGATGATACGCGAGGAACCTTACCAGGGCTTAAATGTAGTGGGACAGGCTTGGAAACAGGCCCTTCTTCGGACTCATTACAAGGTGCTGCATGGTTGTCGTCAGCTCGTGCCGTGAGGTGTCAGGTTAAGTCCTATAACGAGCGCAACCCCTGTTGTTAGTTGCCAGCGAGTAATGTCGGGAACTCTAACAAGACTGCCGGTGCAAACCGTGAGGAAGGTGGGGATGACGTCAAATCATCACGGCCCTTACGTCCTGGGCTACACACGTGCTACAATGGCCGGTACAGAGAGCAGCCACCCCGCGAGGGGGAGCGAATCTATAAAGCCGGTCACAGTTCGGATCGGAGTCTGCAACCCGACTCCGTGAAGCTGGAATCGCTAGTAATCGGATATCAGCCATGATCCGGTGAATACGTTCCCGGGCCTTGTACACACCGCCCGTCAAGCCATGGAAGCTGGGGGTACCTGAAGTCGGTGACCGCAAGGAGCTGCCTAGGGTAAAACTGGTAACTGGGGCTAAGTCGTAACAAGGTAGCCGTACCGGAAGGTGCGGCTGGAACACCTCCTTTCTAGAGACACGGTCTCAGGTCTTCAATAGTAAGTAAAGAGATACTTACTCTCGCTGTTAGTTCAAAAAATACAAGAAGAAGAGAGCTGAAAAGGTTTAAAGTTTCAGGTTTAAGGTTTCAAGTTGCCATGCAGCATGGAAATCTGAAATCTGAAATCAACAATCTGAAATAAAATAGTCTCGTAGCTCAGCTGGTTAGAGTACTACACTGATAATGTAGGGGTCGGCAGTTCGAGTCTGCCCGGGACTACAAACAATTACGAATTTGTAAATTACGAATTACGGATTGAAAGCGCTTCGACTTGAAAAAAAAGGAAATTCTGGAAGTTATGGGTAATGGATTATCATAATTCATAATTCGTCATTCGTAATTCAAAAAGAATGGGGGATTAGCTCAGCTGGCTAGAGCGCCTGCCTTGCACGCAGGAGGTCATCGGTTCGACTCCGATATTCTCCACAACGGCTAAAAGTCGGTCGCAGATAAGTAATTGTCTGTGTCGACACGCCACAAGTTCATTGACATATTGAGATAAAATTCAAAAAGTAGAAAAATATAGAAAGCACAGTAATCCGGTTTAGGGTTACGGGTTGTGGGTTCGGGGTTTAACCCGGAACTTAAAAACCCGGAACACTGAACTGTGATAAAAGTACAATAAGCAAAATAAGGGCGTATGGGGGATGCCTGTGGCTCTCAGAGGCGAAGAAGGACGTGATAAGCTGCGAAAAGCTGCGGGGATTGGCACACACGAGTTGATCCGCAGATATCCGAATGGGGCAACCCACTATGTTGAAGACATAGTACCCGATAGGGGGCAAACCCGCTGAACTGAAACATCTAAGTAGGCGGAGGAGAAGAAAACAAAAGTGATTCCGTAAGTAGTGGCGAGCGAACGCGGATTAGCCCAAACCAGTGATGTTACGGCATACCTGGGGTTGTAGGACCACGATATTCTATGCAAAGTGAATTAGAACCATCTGGAAAGTTGGACCAAAGAGGGTGATAGTCCCGTATAAGCAAGCGATGTAATAGATAGTGGTATCCTGAGTAGGGCGGGGCACGTGAAACCCTGTCTGAATCTGGCGGGACCATCCGCTAAGGCTAAATACTCCTGAGAGACCGATAGTGAACCAGTAC